>JAHKLN010000110.1 GCA_020854755.1 Methanomicrobiaceae archaeon
TCAACCCGGGGATCCAGGTAATCGGGGCGCTTTCTCTCGGGTCCGTGGACCCGGGGCGAGAGATTGTCAAGAACCCGGACGGCATACCCATGCTTCAACAGTTCGTCGGCCAGATGGGAACCGATGAAACCTGACCCGCCGGTGATGAGAATATTGGTGTGTGCGTCATTCCGTCTTTGCATCACGCTTCTCTGATGATCGCTTCCGCCTTAAATATTATCCCCGGTGATGTATATTATAATGTAAATTTTTGCTGCCGTCGCTGCACTGCCCGCTGCGCGGACTGTCGCCACGCAACCAGACCCCTGCTCAATAGAGATCCATTTTCAAAAAAATGGCGCTTCTTGAGTGCCGGAAAAAAGAGGACAGGCAGCAGAAGGCCATTCAAGCCATATTTCCGCGTTTTATGAATCAAGAATCGCCTCGGCCGCGTCCCGGTACGCATTCATCACGTAGGGAATGCCGGAGATCTTCTCGGCCTCCTCGGTGAGCGCCATCAGATCCCGGCGTGAGACGCTCTGCAGATTGAAGTTCCTTGAGCCGGCCATGATCTGCTGGAGGCCGATCCTGAATTTAAGGGTGTAGGTGTAGAGGGCGATAGCCCCGAGCGGGATCTCCTCGATCCTGTGGCCATATTTCTCTTTCAGCTCCTCGAAGCATACGAAGATCTCCTCGACGCCCGTCCCGTATCTGGAGACGGTCTTTGGCAGCTGCCCTGTCTCGAGCCACTTTCCGATATTCTTGCCGACCATACCAGGGATCATCAGGGCGCGGCCCATACAGACCGCCTTGACGTACGGGCTGCCCATCGCGATCGCCTTGAAGACATTGGCCTCATCGGCAAACCCGCCCGCGATGGCGATGTCAGGCAGCCGCATACCCCTCCCCGCAAGCCTCGCGGCGAACTGGTATGCGAGCGACTCGATATAGAACGTCGGGATGCCCCACTCGTTCATCATGGGCCAGGGGCTCATGCCCGTACCCCCGGGCGCCCCGTCGATGGTGAGCAGGTCGATCTTTGCTTCGGCACCGTAGCGCAGTGCCATGGCGAGCTCTACCGCCGAGTACGCGCCGGTCTTTAAGGTGATCCGCCTGAATCCGATGTCGCGAAGACGATCGACCTCTTCGAGGAAGCCCTCCCTGGTGATGAAGCCCAGGCGTGAATGCCGTTCAAACTCCTTGATTGCGCCGACCTCAAAGGCCTTCTGGACTTCGTGGATTGACGGGTCGGGAAGGACGATGTATCCCCGGTTCTTCAGCTCGATGGCGCTGGCGAGCGAATCCACCATGATCTCGCCGCCTATGCATTTCGCGCCCTGCCCCCACTTGAGCTCGATCGTCTCAAGGTTATGCTTCGACGAGACGTACTCCGCGGTGCCGAGCCGCGTGTCCTCGACGTTCAGCTGGACCAGTATCTCTCCGTATCCCTCGTGGAACTTCCTGTAGGACTCGATGCGTCGATCCATCTCCGGCGATGCCCGGATCTTCCCCCGGCTGTCCAGGACGAGCTCCGGGTCGACCCCGCAGACGTTCTCGCCGCAGACGAGCGTGATGCCGGAGATGGCAGCCCCGATCGCAAAGTGCTCCCAGTTTTTCCTGGCGATCTCCGTCGAGCCGAGCGCTCCGGTGAAGATGGGGACGCGCAGGGGGATTTTCCTGTCCCATCCGTACTCCGTCGTTGTATCGACGGCCGGGAAGGCTGCCGAATCCGGGCTGATCTCCGTCTCTTCGGGGAGCCCCTTTGCGCCCACGGCATAGCCCTGGATGTTGATATGCGAGTAGTCGACCGGGTAATTCTTGTCAGCCCCGGCCGTGATCTCACCGAAAGGCCCGGGGTAGAGGACTTCCCTGCCCCTGAACGAGGAGAGCCAGATGTCGCAGCTGCCTTTGCACCCGTCGACGCATCTGGTGCAGATGCCGGACATCGGGACGACGCTCCTCGAACGGTTGGCTGTTCCCGTTGCCTCGTTGGCATTTGGTTGGCGCAGATTCATCGATACACCTCGTATAGTGCATAAGACGTTTCCATCCTATATATTTAAAGCTTATGCCTCTCCGCCGGGGCGGCCGCGGCCGGTGCATGACCCTGTCCCGATGCGCTAACGCGCGAAATTCGGCCGATTTCTGCAGAACGGGTGCGTAAACTTCCTATATCTGCATCCCCTGCCGGAGAGGGCTCTGCAGGAGATCTGCCCGGTGCGGGCAGGCAGAATCGAATATGCCCAAACGCAATCCTCAAATACTCAACGGACCATTCATGGCATATGAAGCTGATGACCCTGCTCATCTCACTGCTCGCCGTGCTTGCCGCCCTCTCGCTCGCGGCGGGATGTGTCGATGCACCGGCGGTCGAAGAAGACCAGACCCCCACCCCTGCACCGACCCAGTCCCCGACTCCTGCGCAGACCCCGACCACCGGGGCCTCCCCGACCCAGACGCTGCCGCCGACCCGGTACGTGGAGGTCCAGATCAACCGCGATCCCCTGAATACCGATATCACCGTGTTCTTCCGGGGAGGTGTCGGCCAGGAGTGGGTCAGTTCGATCGACGTGACCGTGACCCCCGAGGGCGGGACGCCAGAGACAGCATCCCTTGAACCGCGGGTGGGATCCCAGGTCACGCTCCCGGGTTCACGCGGCACCGACCGGGTCGAGGTCGTGGTCACGCTGCGGTCGGGGGAGAGCTACCGCATCAAGGACGAGATGCTCAAGTTCAATCCACATGCCTGAGATACCCTTCTCCTCTTTTCAGGCGGCTTCCTGATGCTCCACCTGCCACCTGAGCAGCGCGCCGCCGTCGATCCGCTCGATATCGATGAGGCGCAGCCTGACAAAGTCGGGTTCGTGGAGGAAGCCGGGGCCGTCCGCGGGCGTGGGGGCATCCTCCCCGCCGATCACCATGGCGCCGATGAACGTCTGCAGCTCGTCGACAAGCCCGCTGGAGAGCATTGATGCGATCAGCGTACCGCCCCCCTCCACCATCAGCCGCCGCACCCCATCTCTCTCGTAGAGTACCCGCAGCACCTCGGCAAGATCCACGTCGCTCTCGCCGGCGACGATCACCGACGTATGCCTCTTGAGCTCCCGCACCCGGGCAGGGGGGGCACGACCGGAGACCGCGATGATCCGCTTTCCCGTCCCCTTTCTGAGAATGTCGGCATCGCAGGGGGTCCTCCCGCTGCTGTCCACGACAATGCGGATTGGATCCTCGTCTTTTCCCGCTTCTGCGCGCATTTTCCGGAGTTCCGGTGATTTCACCGTCAGGGAGGGGTTATCGGCCAGGACTGTTCCGATACCGACCATGATCGCATCGCTCTCCGCCTTTATCCGATCGACGCGGAGATAATCCTCCCTCCCCGAGATCCGCACCTGCCTCCGCTCCCGCGTGGAGATCTTGCCGTCGGCGCTCATTGCAACATTCACAAAGACAAAGGGACGCATGGAATAGCGTTTGCACCTGCCTTCTCATATAGCCTGCCATCAGCGGCGGCTCCCGACCGGGCGCACCGATGGGGTGCCCGTCCGCCGATCTCAAAGAATACTGCTAATAAGAGGAAAATACTCAGTATTCTTGGTTGAAATATTCAAAGGGACAGATCGTCAACCATTGGCGCAATGTCGCCCTGTTATCTCATAATTATTGAAAAAATTCGGTTTCATATTGTTTTTCATAGAGAAATGTTTATATGCCAAAACCCGAATAGTATTCAATACAGTATATGGAGTTTGAGAAGCGCCTTCGCCGCATCCTCACGGATGATATCTTCACGGAAGGGGATATCGTCAGGATGCTGGTGATATGGGCGTTTGTACTGATCTCTTTCATGATGACCGCGTCCGCCCCCGCCAGCAGCGTCGACATCTTCCATCCGCTGCTCTATTACATCCCGATCATCCTCATCTCCCTCTGGTATCCCCGGCAGAGCCTGAAGTTCACGATCACGCTCGTACTCGGATTCCTCTCAATCAACATATTCTGTTATTATTCAGGTGCCGCCATCGACTTCATCCTCTCCTGCCTCTATGCGACGATGTTCTTCTGGGTGCTCGGCGCCGTCTCACTCTTCCCGCGGCACGCCGTACTGGCCGCCTCGCGCTACCAGGAGCTGATCGAGAACGCCCGGGATGCGAAGTTCATCTGCGACACCGGCACGATGCGGGTGCTTGCAGTCAACGAGAGGTGCGCCGACGTGCTCGGGTATGCTCCTTCCGATCTGGTCGGGATGGCTGCTTCGAGGCTCTGGGCATATGAAGAGGAGCTCGCGGCGTTTCGTGCGGAGATGCAGAGAGAGGGCTACGTCGGCAACCTCGAGACGGCATTTCTCACGCAGTCCGGCGGTACACATCGCATCCTGCTCTCATGCAGGGCGCTCCTGCATGAGAACTCCTTTGAATGCACGATCGTCGATGTCGGGCGGCTCTGGGAGGAGCGTCACGATTCGATACAGGCAAACAGCGACCTGCAGCACCTCGCCCTCCTCTCCCACGACATCGTCTTTGTGCAGGATGCGGACGGGAAATACACCCATCTCTCCTGGACGAATGCACACATCTTCGGGGTCGATCCCGCCGGGATGATCGGGAGGATGCCGCAGGACTTCATGCAGCCCGAGGCGGCGGCGCGCCATCTCGAGCAGTTCCGGGCGGTGGTTACGACCGGCAGCACCGCCAGTTTCGAGATTACGCTCGACGCAGATGACGCCCCCCACGTCTTTTCCATCATCCTCGCGCCGATGTTCGGGGAAGGGGGCGCGGTCACCGGGGTTGTCGGGATCGCGCGCGATATTACCGAGCTGAAGCAGCGGACGCTGGCCTGTATGCAGCTGGAATGGGAGATCGATCACTGGAAGGAGGTGCTCGTGACCGTCGCGCACGAGATGCGCACCCCCCTGCAGCCGGTGATCGGGTACATCAGGCTCATCCTCGACGATGCCGGGGCAAATGGCCTGAACAGGGAGACACAAAAGATGCTTGAACGCTGCCTCGAGAGCGCCGAGCACGAGCGGGCGATCGTGGATCGCATGCTCGAGTTCAGCCTCCTCTCCAGGGAGAAAGAGGATCTCCGCATCACCGATATCCGCCTCCGCGACCTCGTCGAGACGGTGATCGCCGACGGCGGGTACGCGCAGCAGGCAGAGATCTGGAACGAAGTGCCCGAAGGCTACCTGATCAGGGGAGATCATGAGCGGATGTATCAGGTGCTTGAGAGCCTGATATCCAATGCAATAAAATACAATAAACCCCCCAAGAATGTATGGATTCGGTGTGCGAGATCAAATGACAATCAATATATCATGGTATGCGATAATGGCATCGGCATTCCCGAGGAGTCTTTGCGGTCGATTTTTCGGCCGTTCTACGTTGTGGGAGCAGCGAAACTCAATCGGAAAGGCGGGAGAATCGGTCTTGGATTGTCGATTGCCAAAAAGTATATCCTGATGCATGGTGGAGAGATAAACGTGACCAGTGAAGTGGGAGTGGGTAGTACCTTTACCATTCGTATTCCAAAGGAGCTATAACATGGGTAACAAGATCATGGTTGTGGATGATGATCTGCCGACGCTGGAGGTCATGGAGCTGCTGCTGCGCAAGATCGATCGCGAGCCGCTCCTTGTGCATAATGGATGGGATGCACTGCGGATGATCAAGAAAGATCGCCCTGCACTGATCATCCTCGATGTGATGATGTCGCCGATCGACGGCTGGCAGTTCCTCGAAGAGCTGAAACGCAGTGAAGAGATGAAGGATATTCCGGTCCTGCTTTTCACCGCCAAACATGTCTGGCCGGAAGAATACTCCCGGTATGCGGATGATATCGTCGGCGTCCTGGAGAAGCCCATTTCGCTCGCTGAGCTCAAGTCGGCGCTGGACAGGGTTCTCCCCCGGGAGAACACTTCTTATCCGTCGAAGGATCATCAGGCACACATCCAGAACATCTGATACGCTCCAGTTATGAGATGCCGGCGCCTGCTGGAATCCAACGAAGATCGGCGTTATCCAGAGGAGAAATTCCTGATTGCGGAGTGATTTTCCCGTCACCATGCACTGCCGTCCGGCGCAAACGCCCCCGTCTATCCCCGAAGGAACCCGGGCGGCGGGTGCGGAGCGGTACCGAAAGTAATTTTTAGTTGCTGGTTCTGTTTAGGAAGAGTGGTTTCCTGATGAAAGTAACAGATCTGCCGGGCTGTCCCCCTCTCCGCGAGTACGAGCAGATTGTGGGGAAGGAGGCGATTGCTGAACTGGAAGAGCTTGCGGGAAGGCTGGAGGACGTCAGGTTCCAGGAGATCAACTCCACCCGATTGGGCGGCGGGGTGGCCGAGATCCTCTCGTCGTACGTCCCATTCTTGAACGAGCTCGGTATAGCCACGGAGTGGACGGTCATGGAGGCGGATCCTCCCTTCTTTGAGGTCACAAAAACGCTCCACAACTTCCTGCAGGGCCGGAACGGTTTTTCGCCCGAGATGATCGAGGTCTACTGGGAGACCCTCCGGAGGAACGAGGGGCTGATCAGGGATGATTTCGATGTGATCACCGTTCACGATCCGCAGCCGCTCGGGCTGATCGAGCACCTGCCGCGCGATGCCCTCGAGGAGAAAAGGCTGATCTGGCGCTGCCATATTCATCTTGAGACGCTGGCCCTCGATCAACTGAACGATATCGGGCCCATCATGAAGAAACTGGTGGAGAAATACCATGCCGGCATATTCTCAAGCTTCCAGTACCTTCCTTTCTGGAGCGTCCCGAGCTTCATCATCCCTCCGTTCATCGACCCGCTCTCGGAGAAGAATCGGGATCTGCCGCCCGAGGAAGTCCAGGCGACCATGGAGAAGTACGGAATCGACCCCGAAAAGCCTCTTGTGACCCAGGTCTCGCGTTTCGACGTCTTCAAAGACCCGGTGGGGGTGGTCGAGGCGTTCAAGCGGGTCCGTCAGCGCATCCCCTGTCAGCTCGCCCTCGTCGGGGGGCGGGCCTGCGACGATCCCGAATGTTACTGCGTCCTGCGCAACGTCAGGGCGGCGGCTGCCGAAAATCCCGATATCCACATCCTGGATCTCCCGCCGGACAGTTACCGGGAGGTCAACGCGCTCCAGCGTGCGTCCGCGGTGATCGTGCAGAAGTCGATCAAGGAAGGATTCGGCCTGACGGTCGCTGAAGGGCTGTGGAAGGGCCGGCCCGTGGTTGCAGGGAACGTCGGCGGCATCCCCCTGCAGGTCACGGACGGGTGGAACGGGTATCTCATCACCACCATCCAGCAGACTGCAGATAAGATCCTCCACCTCCTCCGCCACCCGGATAGGGCGGATGAGATGGGGCAGCGGGGAAGAGGGCACGTGCTGGAGCATTTCCTGCTCACCCGCGGGGTGAGGGATCACCTCCGCGTGGCCGATCAGCTCGTCCACGGCAGGATCGTATCCCGGGAGAGCGTCGTCTGCTATCATCCCCGTATCCTGACGGACGGCGTGCGGTATTTATAAGAGAAGGCCTGCCGGGGAATGCGCGCCACCCGCTCCCGGAGCACGAAAGGAATAATACCCACAAGCGATATCCGAAAAGGGGAATCCCGAGTGAGGTTTGCAGTTGCCAGCATGGAGAAGGGAGGGCCTGACGATATCGTCGCGCCCGCCTTCGAGACGAGCCCCACGATCACCATCGCCGATGCATACGACGATACAGTCCGCTTCGGCGAGATACTCGTCCCCGAACCCATGGGGCGGGCGGGTATCGCCGGATCCGAGCTTGCGCAGGACCTGATTGCCAGGGGTGTCCGGATTGCGATCGCCGGATCCTTCGCCCCCGACGTCCTCGACACCTTTGCCCGCGAGGGCGTCATGACCATACAGGCCAGGGAGACGACCGTTCAGGAAGCAGTACACCGTGCCCTCTGCGGGGGGCCGCCCGGCAGAGGGAGGCACCCCCCGCCGCCGGAGGAGTCCGGCCGCGACGTACACCGGCAGGGCAGAGGCGGCAGAGGAGAGCGGGGCTCGGGCTGGGAGCTCGGCAGCGGAGGGGAGGCGGAGGGGCGGATGTCCTGCCCCGAATGCGGATGCACCCTGTCCGGAAGGAGGACCGGCGCGAGGTGCCCCGTCTGCGGGGCGGAGATGGTGGAGGATTGAACCGGCCCTGCACGCCCTGACAGCATCGGGAACAGGGACGGCTATCCTACGGATATATCCCCGCCTGCCGACGAGGCGTCTTTCTGCAGGGTCAGTTCGAGCACGCCGTTCCTGAAGGTCGCCCGTGCACCCTCCACGGTCACGTTCGCGGGAAGCAGCACGATGCGCCGCAGCGAGCCCCCGGCGATCCGCTCCTGCAAAAAGAACTCCTCCGCCGTCTCTCCAGGCTCCCGCGGCCGCCGCGCGATGATCTCGAGCGTGCGGGGATCCTGCAGGCGTACGGCGATCCCCTCCCTCTCCATGCCCGGAAGGTCGGCGACGACGATCACCATGTCGCCGTGGTCGAGCACGTCCACCCGGATGCCCTCCTGCCCGGCAGGCAGCAGGCTGCTGCCCGACTCCATCGCTTCCATCGCCGATGCGAACCACTCTTCGATCTCGGCCATCATATCGCTGAAATCGCGCGGGTTCATCGGATGTCTCCGTCTCTCAACCATGGTGCATACCTCCCGTTTCCGCCGCTCTGCGGTGAACTCCGGTGCCGGCATCGAAGGCCTCCGATGCCGGGTTCGCTGCGCTCCCGCGCACGCTCCGCCGGACCGGGATGCCCGCAGGCTACAGGGATTTCATCGAGATCATATAAACCCTCTTCTCCACCGCACCCGACCGGGCGATAGGCGCCGGGTGGAGGAAGTCCTCCGCCTGCCGGGTCCGGCGATGGGATTTCTGCGAAATCATCGGAAGGCATCGATCTCCCTGCTGTCGGCTGTCCCGGAGGGCACCGGGTGCAGGCGGCAGGCGGCATCGGCACGCCGCCCCGGGAAGCGGGCATGTCCGCTATTGCCATGGCAATGGCCCGGTGTTGCCAGCAGGTTTATCATCGTTGGGTGCCACCTCCAGCAACTCGACGCGGGAGGGGGCGGAGCCGGCGGCACTACTGCCCGGGATCGATTCCTCTCCCGCGTCGAGGCCGAACCGAGAGACCGGTAGCCGCGGCGCCGGAGCTACTTCGGAGGGAGGAGCATGGCACAATTTAGACCATTCGAGATGGAAGGAATGCCGATTGAGGAGCAGTTCATGAGCTGGGACGATATGATTAAAGCCCCGTACGACAGGACGAGGGTCGATCCCTACACCCGGACCAGAGTCATTCTCATGAACGGGATAGAGAACAATGCGACGCTCACGTCCCACGCCCTGCACCGGATCATCGCCGACCCGGAGGTCAAGCGCCAGATGGCGCAGATCCGGCGGGCAGAATCACAGCAGCAGCAGACGGTGAACTGGCTGAACCCGCCGGACCAGTCGATCCTGGAGACGACGATCGCGTACGAGCAGGTGGCGGTGGATCTCACGGCCAACCTGGCGAAGAACGAGTCCGAACCGTACGTCAAACAGACGCTGGACTTCGCGCTGCTGGAGGACTTTGACCACCTCTTCAGGTTCGGCTGCCTGATGGAGACCTTCGAGGGGAAGGATCCCGACGAGATCACAAAGGGCATGACCGAGATCAAGCCCGGAAGGCCGACGGTGGTCGAGCACCGGCACCCCGACGACTCCATGCGGAAGCACTACGACAAGGATACGGCCGACATCAAGACGAAGATGAACTACCTCACGATCGTCTCGGGCGAACAGCAGACCGAGCTCTACTACAAGTCTCACGGGTTCATGGTGCCGGACAACCTTGCAAAGAAGTTGTACGCGGAGATTGCAGAGATCGAGGAGCAGCACGTGACCCAGTACGGCATGCTCGGCGATCCCCGGGAGTCGCTCTTTGAGAAGATGGCGCTGCTCCAGCTCAACGAGGCCTACAACTACTACTCCTGTGCGCAGACCGAGACCGATCCCAGGATCAGGAGCATCTGGGAGTCGTTCCTGAAGATGGAGATCACCCATGTCCAGATGGTCAACGATATGATGAACAGGTACGAGAAGAGGGATATCAGGGACGTGGTCCGGGCGGATGCGATCGAGCCGCTGATCGTCTTTGAGCCGAACAAGGATTACGTCAATTCAGTGCTTGAAGCGCAGATCGATCTGGCGCCATATAACATGGAGTTTGTCAGGATGCGCGATCTGCCTGACGACTGGGCCACCTTCATGTACCAGAGGAAGGTCAACGCTGGCAGCGTCCCGAGCGAGGACGTGGTCGTGCCGGAGAGCAGGTATGCAAACCTCGCCGGGGCCTCGATGTACCGGAAGGTGAAGGAGGAGATGGCCGGCAGGGCCATGAGGGAGCTGCGGGCCGCACCGCCGCCCCGGTAATCCCCTTATCCGGGCACGAGGAGGTAGGCGATCCGGAAGCCGGTGGCGAAGACGAGGGCGGCCGGGATGACGTACCTGCAGAGGACCGGCAGCGGCCTGATGAGCAGGTGGCGCGTGCGCCGGTCGCCCCAGAGCCGCTCTTCGTCGAAGTACCACGAAAAGGCGATCGCGATGAGGAGGCCGGCGACGGAGAGGCCGATGGTCCCGAACACCTCGTCCTGCAGGTCGAGGACCGGGACCCCCCAGAGCGTGAGCCCGGCAGCGCTGTAGCTGAGTGCGGCGGGGAGGCCGAGCAGGATGAGCCCGCCCGTAACCATTGCCGTCGACCTCCGGCGCGAAAGACCGAACCGCTCCGCGACCGTCATCACCGGCACCTCCAGGAAGGATATGGCCGAGCTGACGGCGGCGAAGAAGAGAAGGAGGAAGAACGCCACGGCGACGCCCCCGCCAAACGGCATCAGGCCGAAGGCGAGCGGCAGGGTGGTGAAGGCGAGCTCGGGCCCCGCTGAGGGTTCGAGCCCGAACGTGAAGACGATCGGGAAGATGACCGTCCCGGCGAGGAGCGCAACGGTGAGATCGGCGGCGGTGACGATCGCCGCCGACCGGGGGATCCGCTCTCCCGATCCCAGGTACGCACCGTAGGTGAGGAGGGTGCCGTAGCCGACGGAGAGGGAGAAGAACGCCTGCCCTATGGCGGCGCTCCAGATGACCGGATCGGCGAGGACCGAGAAGTCGGGGGAGAGGAAGTAGGCCATCCCGTCGGCAAATCCCGGCTGCCGCACGGAGACGGCGACCATCCCGATCAGGATCAGGAAGATGCCGGGGACCAGGAGGGAGGTGATCCGCTCGATCCCCTTTCTGACACCGAACGCAATGATCGCGCCGCAGAGTACGGCCGAGGCCACAAAGAAGGAGACCGGCTCGTACGACCCGGTGAACTCGGCAAATACCCGGGAAGTGCCCGAGACCGAGGAGACCAGATAGCCGAGCGTCCACCCGGTGATGACCAGGTAGTAGGAGAGGATCAGGGTGACGATGATCCCGACGATCCAGCCCGCCTGCCGGAGCGGCCCGCCCCCGCTCTGGAATGCGGTGACGACCGATCCGCGGATCCGCTGCCCGGCAGTCATCTCAAGGATCATCAGGGGGAGGGCGACGAGCAGGACGGCGCAGAGATAGGGGATGAGGTACGCCCCGCCGCCGTTCTGCCCGACGACGGTTGAGAACCGCCAGATGTTGCCGATGCCGACCGCAGAGCCGATGGATGCCAGGATGAATCCGAGCCGTGACGACCATTCTTCCATGCCGATCAGTATCCCCGTGTGCCGGCAGGGAGATGGTGCGCAGTGCCTGCCCTTCCCGTGCGATGCCCGCACGATGCCGCATCCCGGCATCCGGTAGCGGGGAGGATCTCTCCCGTCAGGCGGAGACGCCGGTGCTCGTCCGACGTTTCGCTCATTCCCCTCGTCATTTCCTTCTCTCCGATACCCTCACGTTCTCTGCTCCGCTATAAAAGGCTGACCGTTTATACCGCAAATCTTCACTGCATGGAGCAGCGGCCTCCTCACACACGCCTGCGGTATGAGATCTGTCTCCCGTACGGGAGGTGCCGGCCTGTGCCGGGGTCTTTTCGGTGCGGCCGGAGAAATAACGCAGTGCGATGCCCGGATCTGCCTAAAATGCCAGGGACATTATGATAACAGATTATAATGTATTATCTGCCCAAATAAATGTTTTTCCCGGATCATTGAGCCTTAAATGCATTAAGAGAGTAAAAAGACGTTTTGACTCTCAAATTCACATTAGATAAGTATTTATATATCTACTTACTTGTAACAGTGATCAGATGACTGATGAAGAGAAGCAGGAGGATGCTCCCGTCCCCCCGGCGCCGGGTGAGGAGCAGGAGACCCCTCCGCAGACAGAAATCCAGCAAACCCCGCCGCCGGCACCCCCGATGGCAGAACCGGCAGAACCCGCCCCCGCCCCCGAACGGGAGACGGTCCGGGAGATCCGCTACGTCGAGAAGCCCGAGCCCGAGCGGAAGGGGAGGCTGAGGACGATCGGGCTCGTCGTTCTGGTGCTTGTGCTGGTGGTGGTTGCAGCGCTTGCCACCCTCAGTGTCGCGATCAACAACCCGTGGCCCGCGGCGGTCTATCCCTACACGACGACCTACGAGGTCTGGTTCCCGCTCGGCGAGCCGGTTGACGTTGCAGGCACCCGGATGATCGCCCTCTCGATCGACGACGAGATGCTGATCTCGGTCAACGGCGAGACCGAGAAGCTGATCGTGGGGCAGGACAAGATGATATCGGAGCGAAGAGCGATCATCCGCATGCTCGGGGCGACCGTGGTGGATACGAACTTCCAGATCTTCCTGAACTACCGGGGCAAGGCGGACCAGAACACGGCGCACTTCTACCTGATGGTGAAGACCTCGGAGCAGGTACCTCAGTTCATCATCAATTACCTGCTGCCGCGCGATATCAGGGCCGTCCCGGCCTGATATTCCCTTTTTCTCTCCTCAAAAAAGCCGGTCCTGCCCCGGGATCGCGGACCCGATCCCCGCACGCACCTTGTAGTGCAGAACAGACCGCAGGTCGCGCCCCGCAGAGACCGGTGCGGGGCTGCTCGAGCCGCCGGGATCGATGCAACCGGCAGAGGCAGACCACCGATCCGGGGATATCGGGAGGATTCAAGACAATGGGCCGAGGATTCCCGCGACTTAAGTCGTGGGAGGAATCGGCCCGCCACCTATCCCGATACACTTTCATCCCGCAGAGGTATTTTTTATGCCGGGCGAGCGCCCATAGGGATCTGGTTGCGCCGCAGAAGGCACGAAGCAGGGAACATTCTCCTGTGGATTACAGGTACACGCGATTGGCGCAAACGACACCACAGTGAAGCGATCTTGCTGCCAGGGCCGCCGTCAACTGGGCCTACTCGCGTCTGCTCCCCAGACACCGGGGGAGAGGTTGAATCGCAAGCCTGTAAAGAGCATGATGCCACCTACGGTATCATGCCCCCGACTTCAGTTGGGGGTAGTTGACCAGACCACTGCAACCGCGGATGGCAGATGCTGCGCATTCAAAAACACCGGAAAAAGGGTATGAATGCCTCAGCCCGGATTTGAACCGGGGACAACCAGATCTTCAGTCTGGCGCTCTCCCAGACTGAGCTACTGAGGCTCTAAATCTACTATTTGGCGTTCTGAGTTATAAATGATTTCCCCCGCCCGGCACCGGGCATTCTCCGTACCTCGCGATTTGGGCGGGCACGGCCGGTACTCCCCTTTATCTGTCGCAGTAACGAAACTGTGAGCAATGGATCCGAGCGATCGTGCACGAGGCAATGGGGGCTCGAACCTGATGAAGGCGCTCTGCGAGCGCACCCAGCGCGTGGTGCACCTCACCCACAACGATCTGGACGCTGCCGGCGCGGACGCCATCCACCGCAGGAAGTACGGCGACGTCTTTACCATCTGGAGCTCTGTCGGAAAATTCCCGGCGCTCTTCGACGCCGTCGCCGGAGCGCCCGGCCGCGGGGACCTGCTCAGCATCTCTGATCTCGGATACCACGACGGCGCCGTCGAGCGGATAAAGAAGGCGAAATCAAACGGATGGCGGGTCGAGTGGCGGGATCACCACCGCTGGCAGAGCACCGAGATCGCGTCCGTGGAGGGCGCGGCGCACCTCCTCCGTGTCGATACCTCGACCTGCGCGACCGGGATCGCCGCACGCGATCTCATGCCCGGCGATCCCGTCGCCGCAGAGGTGGCGCGGGTCGTCTGCGACTACGATCTCTGGCGGCACCATGACCCGCGATCAAAGGTCCTCGGGCAGGTGATCATGCAGAGGGAGTATCGGGACCATGTCAGGGACTGCCTGATAGCGGGTGTCTTCTCCGATCCCGTGATCGAGAGGGAGTACGCGGCGATCACCCGGCAGATGGAGAAGGATATCAAAAAGAGCATCCGGCACGCAACGCTCCTCTGCTCGCGCTACCGGATCGCCTTCGCCCCGCTCTACGGCTACCCGAGCGAGACCGCCCACACCATCAGGGAGCGCCTCGAGAGCGAGATCGAGGTGATCGTCTCTGCAGGCGGGCGGTTCTCCATCCGATCCGTCCCGCCGATCAGCCACCTCATCGCCCGGGAGTTTAACGGCGGGGGGCACCCGCATGCCGCGGGAGGGACCTTTGCGTTTACTGTTCCGGACAGGCTGGCGTTCTGGCTGCTGAAGCGGAACCGGCACTACCGCCGCCTCGCCGCCGTTGCGGACGCTATCGAAGGATGAACGCCCGGTCAGCAATCGCGCTCCAGTAGTCTTCGCAGTCCCGCTCGCAGTAGCCTCCGGCAAGCAGCATGTCGGGATCCACAGCTGCCGCGGCTGCCGCGAGGTCCCGGGTCTTTGGGTCGAGGAGGATCAGCCTCCGTATCCGGTACTCCTCAAGGAGGCCGATCGCGATCGGGAGAAGGTCCGGCGGCACCGCAGCACTGTCCTGGTACTCAAGCAGCGCTTCGAGGCCCTGCCGGTCCGGCTGCCGCAGGTAGAAGAACGCCTTCCTGCCGGCAAGCGCTTCGACCTCCGCATCCTCGACCGCATCCGCGATCAGCACGTGCCCCTGCACGCCCATATCCCGCATCTCCCGCATCAGGCCGGCATAGAGATCGCTCAGCAGGCCGGAGAACTCGTCGGGATCCCCGAGATACCCGTCGGCGGCCCCGAGCAGGTGCGGCGCCGGCAGGGAGCACCAGACGCCCCTGCGTGCTGCGGCCATCTCGGCCGCATCCATCCTGACATCCTCCGGCGCAATCCCGGGCTCCTCGGCGAGCACGCCGTCACGAAAGCCGAGCAGGCTTTCGCGCCACCGCCTCCCATAGAACATCCCGCCGGCACAGGGGATGTCGACCGCTGTCTGGGGCTGAAGCGACTGCCCGAGCTGGTAGGTGACGAGATCGCCTGCCTTCCCCCTCCGCTCCGCCACCCACGCCGCAAGGTCGGCAACACCGGGTGTCCCGGCCTCCGAACCGAACGACCGCACCGGAATATTTTGCCGTTTCACCATGGCGCATCGCATTTATAGCATCGCAGGCAGAAGATATAACGATGAGTGATAAGCCGCTGCTGGTGACGTGCGGGCTTCCATATACCAATGGCCCCTGCCATATCGGACATCTCCGAACCTATGTGCCCGCCGATTTTTATGTCAGGTACATGCGCCGTGTCGGGGAGAAGGTGGTCTTCATCTGCGGATCCGATAACCACGGGACTCCCATCGTGATAAGCGCCGAACAGGAGGGGCTCTCTCCCCGTGAGCTCAGCGAACGCTACCACGAGCACTTCGACCGGACGTTTCAACAGATGCGGGTTGCGTTCGACCGCTTCGGCATGACGGACGACGTCACCAACCACCGGATGACGCAGTCGATCGTGCAGAGGCTGATCGACAGCGGGTACGTCTACGCACAGACGATCAGCCAGAGCTACTGCCCGGACTGCAGCCGCTTCCTCCCCGACCGCTACGTGGAGGGCATCTGCCCCTACTGCGGCGCAATCGCCCGCGGGGACGAGTGCGATCAGGGGTGCGGGCAGCACCTGGAGCCGGGCGAGATCAAGGACGCGATCTGCAAGGTCTGCGGCGCAAAGGCAGAATACCGCGATCAGGAGCACTACTTCTTCAGGCTGTCCGGGTTCCGCGATTCCCTCCTGGCATATCTCCCCCGGCTGAAGGGCACCTCAAACGCCCGGAACTATGCGATCGGCTGGGTAAAGGAGGCGCTGCACGACTGGTGCATCACCCGGACGCTCGACTGGGGCGTGCCCTTCCCGGGACGGGACGATCTCGTCGTCTATGTCTGGGTGGATGCGCCGATCGGCTACATATCGTTCACCAAGGAATGGGCGGAGCGTGCAGGCGAGGACTGGAAGGAGTACTGGTGCGGCGATAACCGCGTCACCCATTTCATCGGCGGGGACATCATCTACCACCACTGCATCTTCTGGCCGGCGCTCCTGGAGGGTGCGGGCTACGGGAGGCCGCACGCCGTTGTGGCGAGCGGGATGCTGATGATCGAGGATAAGAAGTTCTCGAAGTCCCGCGGCTACGTCGTCTGGACGAACGAGGATTACCTCGACCAGGGCCTCCCCGCAGACTACCTCCGCTACTACCTCCTGGCGTACACCAGCCACACGAAGGAGCTGAACTTCTCCTGGCACATCCTGCAGGAGCGGGTGAACAACGAGCTCGTCAATACGCTCGGCAACTTCATCTACCGCACCCTCCACTTTGCCGAAAAGGCGTTCTCAGGCGTGCCCGACCGCAGCGCCGATCCCGCCATCCTGGAAGAGATCGAGCGCTCCCTGGCCGCGGTCGATCAGGCGATGCGGGAGTACGACTTCAAGAACGCCGTCGATTCGATGATGGCGCTTGCAGCGTTTGGGAACACCTATATCCAGAACAACGCGCCCTGGAAGGTGATCAAGAGCGATCCGGATGCCGCAGGCCAGATCATCCGGAACTGCCTCCAGATCGTCAAGGCCCTTGCGCTGGTCACCGAGCCGGTCATGCCCGATGCGGCGCAGCGGGTCTGGGAGATGCTCGGCCATGCCGACGGCGTCGGGGCGCATCTGATCGGCGAGGCGACAACGCCGCTTACCCCCCGACCCCTGCCAACGCCTGCCCCCCTCTTTGCGAAGCTCGATGACGACAAGATCCAGGAACTCGAGGGGGTACTGGCCCGGCGGGTCGAGGAGGCGAAGAGCCGGGCAGCCGACGCCGCAAAGACCGTGCCCTTCGATACCTTTGCGAGTCTGGACATCCGGATAGGCAGGATCCTCTCGGCTGCGCCGATTCCGGGCTCAAAGAAGCTGTACAAACTCCAGATCGATATCGGGGACGGGCAGCGGCAGGTCGTCGCCGGGATCGCCGGGTTCTACACCCCCGAGGAGCTCGCCGGAAAGGACGTCGCCATCGTCGTCAACCTGGAGCCGGCAAAGATCTTCGGGGTCGAGAGCAGGGGCATGATCCTTGCCGCCGGCGACGAGGCCTCCCTTCTTGCGCCCGCCCGCCCGGTCAAACCGGGGACGCGGGTGCGCTGAGGTATATCCCGCCCCCTCTCTTTTCACGCTCTTGAGAGTGTTCACTACGGTCCCGCCGGCAGGCGGGATCCGATCCATCAGGCGTAAAGGCCGAATCCTGCTGCCCGATCTCCGAACGGATCGACGCTACATCGGCCGTGGGGCCTCGCGAAGCATCTCCCTGATGCTGATATCCTCCACGCGGTAGTGCTTCACGTCGGGGGGGCCTGTCAGGTACTCCTCCAGGTCGCCGGAAACCTCCTGGAAGATGCCTCCCCGGGAAGCCGCCCGCGCCTCTTCGTTCTCCCGGAGGGTGACGATCACTGCCGCATCGGGATCGTCTTCCGGGAACAGGCCGATGTAGCCGCGAAAACCCCCGGTCCTCTCGGCCTCCTCGCTTCTCTTATTGATTGCATCGAACCCCTTCTCGCGCTGCCCCTGCTTGAACCTCCATGCCGATCCCCGGGCTGCCACCATATCGATCGGGGACTGCAGGGTTTGAGGGGAGGAAAACGTTGTGCACGATGGCGGGGCATGGCCGGGAGGGTGGAGAGGATAGCCCCGCGTGCCGGGGGCGGGATGAAGGGATGGCCGGGAAGCGCCGGCCTGCGGCCGTAAACGGCTTCATGGGCGGTTTCACATGAAATGCGAACCGTTTCTGAAATGGAAGGTTCTTGCCGCTTAACCCCGTTCACCCCCGTACACGGCTTCCCACCGGCGCTTCATCCGGGGGGAGGCGGCTCCCGGGGAGGGGGTCTCCCCCTCCCCGGTCCCCACCCCCATGGCGATTGTTCCTGCGGTCCACTGTACTGCGAGATCCATGAACTACAGAAACCGTGATACTCCAGACCGCTCATGGATTTCCATCAGTTGCGCCTGCAGCCCCTTCCGGGGGCTTCATCGATGTTCTATATGAACATGGGTGGTGAGCGGCATCACCCACCGTCGTTCTGTATGCCTGCCCCGGCCCACCGGGATCCGGGGCATTCTCCTGCGGATCCCCTACCTCCTGCGCATGCGACAGATGCCGCCGCAGGGGCGCTTGGGCCGGTGCCTTTCAGGGAAAACGGAGGCTTTTTCCCGTGCCCGGAGAACCTTTCTCGTTATGAGATACTTGCTGTTGGGAATTATCGTCTGCCTGCTCGCCGCCGCGGCTTTCTCCGGGTGCGTGGGGCAGGAGGAGGCAGCAGCCGCAGCAGGGCCGGAGGCGCTCCGGTCGTTTGTGCTGGATGCCGCCGACTATGCCGGATCCGCCGGGAGGGAAGCGGCTATCGAGGAGTTCGGAAGCATCGGCGGGGACTACACCCGCGATGAGTGGTACATCTACGCATACGACAATGAGTGCATCCTCCTTGCACACCCGTATGCAGTGGAGTTCGTCGGCAGCGATCGGTCGGGCTGGACAGATATCCGCGGCCTTCCGGTGATCCGGATCGGCCGGGATATTGCTGCAGCCGGCGGCGGATACCTTGCCTACCTCTATCCGAGGCCGGCGGACGGCGGCATCGACGAAGGAGCGCGCGAGACGTACGAACCGAAGCTCGGGTACGTCCACCCCGCCGGAGAGGGCTGGTGGATCGGGTCGGGGATCCCCCTTGCGTTCGATGACGGGGAGCGCTATCCCGAACCGGTCGCGATGATGATCGACCTCGTCTCCGCAGGCGTTTCGTATGCGCATGCGGAAGGGAGCGAAGCCGCCCTTGCGGAGATCTCAGACCCGGACGGCCTCTTTGTCGACGGCGAAGGGCACTATCTCTATGCGTACCGCTACGACGGCACGCTGATCGCCCACCCCCACCTTCCCGAACTGATCGGGACGAATCTGATCGAGAAGGAGGATATCTATGGGGTGCCGGTGATCCGCTCGCTGACAGAGACGGCACGCGAGGGCGGGGGCTTTATCGTCTTCATCTGGCCGAACCCGAAAGAGGGAAACCGCGACGAGCTGAAGATCGGCTACGTCCTGCCGGTGGACGGCGAATGGTGGCTCGGTTCAGGAGTATACTTGAGCGAGATCACCGGGGAGCATACGCCGCTAGCCGGGAACTGACGGTAAATGCCGGGTATGAGGCCGGAACAGGTCTCGGGCGCCACTGGAGAGATGGGTATGAGGCCTCCGGGCGCAGGCACAGCCGATGAGCATCGATGCATCGGGAGTGCTGGTGTCCCGGACCCGTGTCGGATCTTTCGGTCTTTGCCGCAGTGGACCGGGGCGGGCATCCCGAAGGGGATAAAACCAGGGAGAGCCCCTCCTCACCGGGAGCCGCCTCCCCCGGATGAAGCGCCGGGGAGTAGCCGTGTACGGGAGCGCAGTAAACAAGGCGCCGACCTACTCTTTCAGAACCCGGCCCGCTCCTCAAGAGAAAAAAGATGCCCGCGGATCCCGGGAATCGGATTTAATGGGTCCATTCGATGATCCTGCTGGTCATCCCGATTTTCTCTTTCACAGCGCTCTTGATGTCTTCAAAATACGGACAGGGAAAGCCGATCGGGTTTCCCCTCGTCATGCAGGAAGCAAACACGATCGCCTCGGCCCCTCGGTCGACCATCATCTTTGCCCTCACGACGGCCTTTTTGCCGCAGCAGCCACCGCATGAAACAAAACCCACAATCTCTACCGGCCCTGTTTCAGCGAAAGCCAGCGTTCCTTCCCTGGCAATGCGAAAATCGGTGGTGCCCGGGCAGATGTCCTCCGTGAGCTGACAGCGGATGATCCCTACCTTCATACCAGTGTACTGGAATTTCCCGTAAAAGAAACCTCGTATTCAGGATGTTTCACGAGAGGATCGGGCAGAGCGCCCCCACAGGCGCGTTTGGCAGATGCATGCACGGCAATACCGCCAGACGGCCCGCCCCACCCTTGTTGCCATCCTTTTTAACTCACATGCTATTCTTTCCGAGGGCATACACATGTCCGGACACAAGAAAAATTGTGAGCAGAAAGGAGAAAACCGGAAATTAAGCGGTTTAAAGCGATATCGGCCGCGACTGCATGTTACCCTTGATCCGGAGGTGTACGATTATATCAAAAACAACATCAATAGCGCATCGCAATTCATAGATGAAGCGGTAAGAGCGGCCATAAACGGAATCCCGTCTGCTAAAACACTCGTTTCTTCAAAAGAGACGCCGAAATTGACGGGCCTGGAGGGATTCGAACCCCCGACGTCCGGGTTAGAAGCCCGGCGCTCTATCCTGGCTAAGCCACAGACCCATGCCTGTTCCCATATATATGGATCGTTTTGGATAATTAACCCTTTGAGCGATGGAACGGCGTACATCGTGAGGGAAAATGGGTCACCCGGCGTGGTAGCACGCCGACCTAACGAGCTCCACGCGTGTCGGTTTCCCCCACGACTGCCCCTCGACATCCTTCACCCGGGCCGAGTCGAGGTACCTGACCTGAATCCTTGCCGACATCCGCTCCCGCTCCTCAAAGTATAGCGGATTGAGGTACTCCACGACCCGCTTCATATTGATATTGATTGCGTTGAGCGAGACGACGATCCCGGGATCCCCGGAGGAGAGATCCTCGAGATCGATGGAGGTCATGAAAATACAGTCTCCCGGGGAGGAATCCGTTAAGGAGATGATATTATGCGCACTCTGGAGTTCAAGCGTCCTTGGTTTTCCCATCTTGAGCTCGGCGATGACCGAAGGGGATATGCCTGTTAATGCCGTGTATTTCATGGGATCACCCGTACATCGGAAGCTGCTCTTTCCTCGGCGGTGCTTCGGCCTTCTGGACCTGTTCAGCGATCTGCTGCATTGCCGCCTCAATCTCCAGCGCCTGATCGAGCAGCGGCTGAACGTCGAGATTCAGGTTGTACATGCGGTTCAGGACCTCGATGGCGGCTGCGGATGCACGCGGATCGGGAGTATTCACGGTCTCCCCGAGAAGCCCGATCGCCGGGATGTTCCTGACCTTGCACTCCGTCAAGATGCTCCCTGCAATCCCTGAGATGCTGCCCATGGGAAGGATGATCGTCTTGTCCTCGATGTTCTGCAGGACCTGGCTCGTGGTAGCGACGCCAAAGACACGCTTCTCGGGCTCGTTTGTGATGATGCCTGCGATCATGACCACCTCCCGCAGGTTGAACTGGGAGAGCCAGTCCATGATGCCGTTGGCCACCTCATAGCAGATCACCGGGTGTATCGGGACATCGGCAACGATCGCCGCCAGATTGCCCTTCTCGTACAGCCTTACCGGGACGTTGACCACACCCTTGGCCATGAGGGCGACGGGCGGAAAATATTTGCTGGTCATCATGCCGATCTGCTCGAACCCCATCTGGTCCACCAGATACTGGAGCGCGATGCTGCCGACAAGACCGCTGCCGGGGAAACCAATGAGCACCGATTTATCGGCGCTGCTCAGGCCTCTTGAGGTTATCTTTATATCTTCCATACTATCACACCAGCTGCCGTCGCAACAGCTTAACATAGGTAAATGGCATTAAAAATATTATGCAAGAGTACTCGATAAAGCGCGGATACGGGAAAAACCTTGAGGCAAACATGGTTCAGGGGCTGCGGGACTGCTTCGGCGTCGAGCCGGAGGAGTCGGACGGCCGCTACACCATCAGTTTCGGTGCCTTACAACGCCTCGAAGTATGGACCGGAGAGAAGGGAAAGACCCTCGTTGTCGATACGGAGTCGAACGCCGACGTCAACGACGGGGTGATCATGGATACGAACCGCCGGTTCCGCGAGTACCTCTATGTAGTGACGGGCTATACCGCAAAAGAGCGGGCAAAAAAGGTTAAGAAATC
The DNA here is from genome assembly GCA_020854755.1 of Methanomicrobiaceae archaeon. Lineage (GTDB taxonomy): Archaea > Halobacteriota > Methanomicrobia > Methanomicrobiales > Methanoculleaceae > JAHKLN01. The sequence continues at coordinate 22,233 of JAHKLN010000110.1, forward strand.
CGTCGAGTGATCGAGGATATCGGAGCGCTCCGCATACCCGGGCTGCACCCATCTTCCTCATACCGGGCACCACCGGCGGGCAGGGAACACAGTTTTTTGCACTGCTGCGAAAGGGAGGGGGCGGCCCCCTCCCGGCAACGGCGTTTCAGGAATAATCATATTGAAACCGGAAATGGCCGCATCAGCGATTTTCATGGTTCTGCTTGCGGTGTCGCCGGCGCATGAGGGTGCCTATGAACCGGCATGAGCCCTCGAAGGCCACAGGCAACAGGCATACAGAACGACGGTGGGTGACGCTGCTCGCCGCCCATGTTCATATAAAACCGCGTATGAAGCCCCCGATGGGGGCTACAGGCGCAACGGATGAGAATCCTTGAGTTTTCGGGAGTATCATGGATCCAGTATCTCACGGGTCTCCCTGTATAGTGGGCCGAGAGAGGTATCCCAATGGGGGTGGGGGCAGGGGAGGGGGA
>JAHKLN010000108.1 GCA_020854755.1 Methanomicrobiaceae archaeon
CCCCCTCCCCGCAGGCCGCCTCCCCCCGCGAGGATAGTCTGGGGAACGCCGTACATGGGAGCGAATTGGATCGAGCGGCGAGAGCCTCCTATTCACAGATGCCGGCTCGATTTTCGGTAGTGCTCCAGCATCGGAAACAGAGCGCCATCCCTGTCTTCATCGGGAGAGCCTGTGGCCCGGAGAGGTCTGGTCGTTTTTCTGTATCCTCGCGCACTGAAGCTGCGTGACCGCCCGGGGTCTGGTACCGGCACATTTCGCTGCAGGTAAGGAAGCTCGCCGTCCGCCACTGGAACTGAAGGCAAACCTGCTTTATGCACCCCGGCCGGGAGACGGACAGGCCGGCCCCCGTGCGAGTGAGGCAAACACCCCGAGGATACAGAGTCCTGCAAAGAGGGTGAACGCCGCCTGCATGGCGAGCAGGAACTCCCGGTAATACTCCGGCGATATCGGCACGCTGCCGAGGAATACGGCGATCGCCACCGTGGCAATGCCGAGGGAGAACATCATGCCGACGGTCCGCATCGTTGCAAGCATGCCGGAAGCAACCCCGTAGAACGACCGATCCACGCAGCTCATAATCGCGTTCGTGTTCGGGGACGAGAAGAGGGCAAAGCCGAAACCCAGCAGGACGAGGCAGCCCACCACATACGCCATGGCGGTCTGCTCGTCGAGGAACGTCAGCAGGATGAGGCCGACGGCGGTCAGCGACATGCCCGCAGATGCAACCCATGCCGGATCAACTCGATCCGAGAGCCTGCCGGCAGGTGTTGCGAAGATCGACTGGATGACGGGCTGCCCAATGAGGATAAGCCCTGCAATACCGGGGTCGAATCCACGCACGTACTGCAGGTAGAGGCTGAGCAGGAATCCGACGGCAAAAGTCGCCCCGTAGTTGATCAGCGCAGCGAGATTCGAGAATGCAAACCGGCGGTTCTGCCGAAAGAGCCGTACATTGAGGACAGGGCTCTCCACCCGACCCTCCATACGGACGAACAGGACAAAGATCGCACCACCGATCAGGATCAGCCAGAATCCTGCAGCGCCCGGGAGCTGCGAGAAGCCGTACATGATCGCAAGCAGCATGGCTGCATAGAGGAGTGAACCCGGGAGATCGAACCGCTCGCCTCTCGCATCCGTCCATTCCACCCGAAGGTGCCTCTGAATGCTTGCGAGGATGTAGATGCCGAGAGGGATGTTTGCGAGGAAGATGCTCCGCCATGTCAGGTATTCCGTCAGCAGCCCGCCGAGCATCGGGCCGAGCGAGAGGCCCAGGTACACGGCGGTCACATTGATCCCGAGCGCCCGCCCCCGCTCCCCGGACGGGAAGACGGAGGTGATCATGGCAATCCCGGTGCCGTAGATCATCGCGCTCCCGATCCCCTCAAGAAACCTGAAGAGGATGAGCATCGTCCCGGAGAACGAGAGAGCGGCGAAGAGCGCCGAGGCCGAAAAGACCAGCACGCCGAGCGAGAATATCCTCTTCCTTCCGTAAATGTCGGCATACCGACCAAGAGGGACGAGAAACATGGCGGTTGACAGAAGGTATGAGGATGCGATCCAGCTCAAGGAGATCGCGTCCATGCCAAACTCGCTGCCGATCGAGGGGAGGGCCACATGCACCGCAGAACCCATAAATGGCGTGAGAAATGCAGCGAGCGTTGCAATGATCAGCACCGTCCGCCTCAGAGCACCCTCGTCATCAACCATACCGTGCCTCTTTTGATTCACGATTCCGCAATGAGGTGAGATGGTAGCCTCCCGGCAAAAAAGGATTCGGAATCATGCCCGGGCGTCTTCTATATGCAGGGAGAGAGGCAGGCGGCCATCTGGCATACGGAGGCATCAAGGCGGTGGAGATGCTCCCCGATAGGGAAAGAAAAACCTGCAAGACCTTCGACCCGCAGGAGCTCCTCTCCCGTATCGCCGCTCCCGCGAATCGAGGGTCGGGCACTGGCCTTCTTTTCGTTCCGGCCCGGGTGTACCGCTGTTCTGCTGCGAATGTGAGGATGGCTTCTCTATCACAGGTGGGATAGATAGCTGTTATGCATCCCTGCAGCCGATCATCTAGCGTATATTGCAGGACTCCTCATACGACTTCCTGCAGCCCGGGCAGAGCGTTTTCGCCTTTCGCAGATCGGAGAACGACTCCTCGTCGATAGGATCGCAGGCGGCCCCGCAGATCTCACACCAGTACTCCTTCTTCTTTGCCTTCTCATCCCCTTTCATCCATGTCCCCTCCGTCGCAGGATTCCGGTATCATAGAGCAAACGGATTACAGTCCGTCCTGTGCCCTGTTCTATGGTCTTTGCCTGCACGGGCAGGCACTGCCTCGGTCTCACGGAAGATATAGGTTCGCATACTCCGGCAGGGAGAGCACCCTCCGGGCTCACGGATCGATTCTGCCGGAGTTTCCTCCTGGCATTTGCCGGCATGAGGAGGACGAGCTTACAAGGAGAGATAGATTGAGGATGTCTTAAATGAGGATGAAACCCTTCGGGGCTGGGGGGTATTACCCATGAAACCGCATCAGCCCGGGGCCACAGGCATCCAGCATGAGCATGGACGGGGATGCTCACCGCCCGTGTTCATATAAACCGTTAATGAAGGCGTTTTACGGCCACAGGCGCAACGGATGAAAATCCTTGAGTTTTCTGGAGTATCATGGATCCAGTATCTCACGAGTCTCCCGGTATAGTGGGCCGAGAGAGGTATCCCAACAGGGGGTGGGGACCGGGGAGACCCCCTCCCCGTCCGCCCCTCCCCACAGATGAAGTGCCGATGGGAAGCCGTGCACGGGGACACAAAGGATCAAGCGGCGAGAGCCTTCCGTGTTATAATCGGTTCGCATGTTCATGTGAACAGGAAATTAAGAAATTGTCCCGGGTTTGGGAAACCTCTCCCCGATGCACCGATGGATATCGGTTGCGCCTGCAGCCCAAAGGGCTTCATCTACGTTCGGGGGATGGTCTTGATGCCGGACCGGTGCAGGACCATTTCTGGATATGATACATTTGAGGCGGCAGCCAGGTTATCCTGCCGTTATTCTGCCTTCAGCATCTCGTCGATTGCACGGGCGGTCCTTTTTGCCGAACCCATCGCCCATATCACGGTTGCCGCGCCGGTGGCGATATCTCCGCCGGCAAAGACGTGCCGGATCGATGTCCGCCCGTCCTCGTCGGTGATGATGTTCCCGCGCCGTCCCAGCTTCAGACCCGGGATCAGGGAGACGAGCAGCGGATTTGGAGATGTCCCGATCGCCGAAACGATCAGATCGACGTCGAGGACGAACTGGCTTCCCTCGATAGGTTCCGGGCGTGCCCGTCCGCTCTCGTCCGGCTCGCAGAGCGCCATCCGTATGCACTCGATGCCGGTAACGCACTGCTCCCCGAGGATACGCACCGGCGCCGCACAGGTGACGAACTCGATCCCCTCTTCGCGTGCATGGATCACCTCCGCCCTTCTCGCCGGCATCTCATCCTCTCCTCGCCGATAGATGAGATAGACCTTCGCACCCAGACGGCGCGCCACACGGGCTGCATCCATCGCCACGTTGCCGCCGCCCACGACCGCGACCCTGCTCACCCGCATGACCGGCGTATCGAACTCCGGAAACCGATCGGCGCGCATCAGGTTGACGCGGGTTAAGAACTCGTTTGCCGAGTAGACGCCGGGCAGGTTCTCCCCGGGCACCTTCAGGAACAGCGGGAGGCCTGCTCCGGTTGCAAGGAAGACCGCATCAAACCCGAGCAGCTCGTCGACGCTGACGCTCCTGCCGGCGAGGTGGTTCCTCTTCAGTTCCACACCGAGAGCGAGGACCGAATCGATCTCTGCCCTGACAACCTCTTTCGGCAGCCGAAACGAGGGAATCCCGTACGTCAGCACCCCGCCCGCCTCATGCAGGGACTCAAAGATCGTGACCGCATGGCCGGCACGCGCAAGATCGGCTGCCGCAGTGATCCCGGCAGGGCCGGACCCGACGATAGCCACGCGCTTGCCCGTGGGCGGCGCAACCGACGGTGCGGTGCTGCCGTTCTTCCGCTCCCAGTCCGCAACGAACCGTTCGAGCGCCCCGATCCTGACAGGCGTCTCCTTCTTGCCGAGTATGCAGACCCCCTCACACTGCGTCTCCTGCGGACAGACACGGCCGCAGATGGCGGGAAGCATATTCTGCTCCTTGATCAGCCTCGCCGCCTCGCCGAAGTTGCCGAGAGCGATCTCCCTGATAAATCCGGGAACATCGATGCAGACGGGGCAATTCTCAACGCAGAACGGCTTTTTGCACTGAAGACAGCGTTCAGCCTCCGCTATTGCCTCTTCTGCCGTCAGACCGAGATCCACTTCAAGAAAATCGCGGATCCGGATCTCAGCCGCCCTCTCACTCATGCTCTCCCTCCGCTTCACGGCACCTGCAGGTCATTGCGGCGTATCGCTCCAGCGCCACCCTCTCCTGGTTCAGATATATCCGCAGGCGCTGCATCAGCTCGTTGAAATCGACCTGGTGGGCATCGAACTCCGGGCCGTCCACGCAGGCGAACTTCGTCTCGCCGCCGACGGTCACCCTGCAGGATCCGCACATGCCGGTCCCGTAGACCATGATCGGGTTCTAGCTCACAAATGTCTTTGTGCCATAGG
>JAHKLN010000002.1 GCA_020854755.1 Methanomicrobiaceae archaeon
CCTTGAAGCGCTCTGGAACCGGTGCATCTTCCCGTTCTGCGGCATCCAGGACTGCCGCCGCCGCAACTTCGGCGTCGTGGCCACGAGCACCGACGGGGAGCGGAAGAGATGGCTGGAGGAGGTGCGGGATATGGTGCACGGAGCGTTCCCCGGACCGTAAGATCATCCGGGATATTCTCGACGCGAAGGGCGTGCGGCAGCACTCGAGTAAATGGAGCCGGGCAGACCGGAAAAGGGTTTTTGGAGCTCGAAAACGGGAAAAAAAAGTCTTCAAAATAACTCTTTCTGGATGCTATACCAATAGCGGAAAGATCCGGTGTATCGAAGCAACCATCCTTGCCCGCCGGGTTCTTGGTGAATGCAGGGTATTACAGCCCCCTCTCACCAGCCCTCACTCCCCGGACTCTGCCGCATTCTGGATCGGGGTCTCCTGAACCTTTCCGTGAGATTGCCGCGGGTGGCGCTCATGATATAGACGTGACGGTGACCGCAGGTAAAACCCCCGGGAATAGCGCCCCGGATCGATTCCTGCCGGTGGCATAAAAGGATACACGCCCTTGAGCGCATCGGGGCCGAGTCCGGAAACCCGCTACAGTATGCACAGGAAAAAACGGGGATGCTTATGGATCCCCTTCAGGGAATGCCTGAGATCGTTTGAAACATTCAGAGCAGCCCCAGGATGCCGATGATGATCGCGACGACACCGATGATCGTCTGGAAGCCGCCCAGCCAGGTGCCGAATCTGTCGAGGTACTTGCCGAGCACCGGGATCACATGGAACAGCCCGGTCAGGAGGATGATGCCGACCAGAAAGGCCACAATGCCCTGCAACGAGAATATCGACAGCACTCCCAGGACGATCATGATAACACCTATGATGACCTGGAAACCGCCCAGGAACTTTCCCACCCTCTCAAGAAGACCGCCCAGGACAGGCAGCGCCCCGATGATGCCTGCACACAGTACGAGTCCCCCGACGATGTTCATTATCTCTATTAACAGAATTATTACCTCCTTCTGTCTTTTTGTACAGAATAGTGCTATAAAAAACTTGTTCTTTAAACCCGCAGGCAGAGCAGCGTCTGGAAAGGATCCAATGCATGCCGTGGGATCGTATCGGAAGAGGAATCGTCTGCAGGCCTGCTGGAAGACGCACTGTGCGGCGGCGATGCAGCCGCCATGCCGGGCCGGGTGATTCTCCGGGATCGTTTCGAAACTTCAATACAGGCTGAAATCGGCGATCGTGGCAGGGCCCGGGCACTCCCACACCTGCCCGGATGCGCTGCCCGGATACCGACCTCAGTGCCTTCGATTGTCCTGCCATGCGTGGCTGGGAAATGGCGCAAAATAATCACGAAAATCTATATAATAAGTGAAATTATCCATTTAAATACAATTCAATGAAATCAAATAATAGTTTAAAAAAGAAATGCTTTATAAACCGACAGATGGATTAATGGATATGGCGCCGGGGTCCACGAGGGCAACAGGTATCTGTCTCCTGTATGTCGACGATGACCCCACGCTCCTTGAGACCGGAAAACTGTTTCTCGAGCGATCCAGTGAGATCACCGTCACCACGGCAGGAAGCGCCCCGGAGGCTCTTCGGCTGCTCTGCACAAAGACCTTTGACGCCGTTGTTTCGGGTTACCAGATGCCCGGGATGGACGGAATCGAGTTCCTCAGGCAGATCCGAAAGGACTACGGCGATCTGCCGTTTATCGTCTTCACCGGAAAGGGGCGCGAAGAGGTGGCCGTCGAGGCGCTCAATTGCGGCGCAGACTTCTACCTCCAGAAAGGCGGCAACCCGCAGTCCCGGTTTGCAGAACTCTCGCATGAGATCCACCATGCCGTCTCCCGCAGGCGTGCAAAGAGAGCGCTGCAGGAGAGCGAGCAGCGATACCGGGACATTGTCGAGGACCAGACCGAACTCATCTGCCGTTTCCTCCCGGACGGGACGCATGTCTATGCAAACGAGGCATACTGCCGCTACTTCGGGCAGGACCGCGGGGCGATCATCGGCAGCCGGTTCATGCCCGAAATACACCCCGACGATCGGAGGGCGGTTGCCCGGGTCTTTACCTCCCTCACGCCAAAAAACCCGGTCGTGCTCGTCGAGCACCGTATAGTCATGCCGGATGGCGGCATCCGGTGGATGCGGTGGAGCGATCGGGCGATCTTTGGCGAAGAGGGGATATGCCGCGAGTATCAGTCCGTCGGCAGGGATATCACCGACCGGAAGCAGGCCGAAGAGGAGCTGGCAGCCTCCCGGGCGCTCCTGAACGCCACCCTTGACTCCATCCCGGATATCATCGGCATACAGAAGCCGGACCATACGATCATCCGCTACAACCGTGCCGGGTATGAGTTCCTGCACCTCTCCCCGGAGGAGGTCTCCGGGCGCAGGTGCTACGAGCTGATCGGGCGGAGCAGCCCGTGCGAGGAGTGTGCGACCGAGGAGGCACTGAGAACAAAGAGGCCCGAACAGGCAGAGCGGTACCTGCCAAAATACGGGATCCACCTGGACTGCCGCGCAAACCCCGTACTGAGCGAGGATGGGGAGATTGTCTTCATTGTCGAGCAGTTGCGGGACATCACCGATAAAAAGCGGGCTGAAGAGGAGCTGCGGGAGAGCGAGGCATTCAACCGCAGCCTCATCGAGAACCTGCCGGACTACATCGTGATATACGGATCTGGCGGCAGGCTCCTGTATATGAACTCATCTGCCGCACATGCGCTCGGCTACTCTGCGGACGAGGTGATCGGCCGGCCTGTCATATCCTTTATCGCGGAGGAATCCCGCGATAACGTGGCATCCATGATAACCGCCCGGCGGGAAGGAGGCGATGTTCCCGCCTATGAGATCGAGATCCTGACGCGTGAGGGGGATCGGAGGGCGGTGATCGTGAAGGGGACACCCATCCAGTACCGCGACAGTCCCGCCACCCTTCTTGTCGTCACCGACATCACCGATCGGAAACGGACCGAGGAGGCGCTGAAGAAGAGCCGCCAGAGGCTGGAACTGGCGCTGGAGGCAGGCGAACACGGATTCTGGGACTGGGATCTCGAGACGAATGAGGTGTACTTCAGTCCGCGGTGCTACACCATGCTCGGCTATGAACCCGGAGCATTCCCCCCGCATTACCAGTCCTGGCTTGATCTGCTGCATCCCGACGATCTCAGAGAGGTTGTGCCGCGGATTTCCCGGTGCATCCAGGCGATGCAGCCCTATGGGGAAGCGTTCCGCATGCGATGCAGGGACGGCAGCTGGAAATGGATATCCAGCCGCGGCAAGATCTTCAGAAAGGACGGTTCCGGCGTCCTCTGCCGGGTTGTCGGCGTGCATGTGGATATCGATGAGCGCAGGCGGGCGGATGCGGCACTGCTAGAGAGTGAGGCGAAGTACCGCCTTCTTGCCGACAGGATGAATGACATCATCTGGATGCTTGATGCCGATCTCCGCACGACCTATGTCAGCCCGTCGGTCGAGACGATGCTCGGGTTCACACCCGAAGAGCGGCTGAACCAGGAGATCTCCGAACAGCTGACCCCTGCATCCATGCTCACCGTTCAGGACGTCCTGGCACGAGAGCGGGCGCTCGAACAGGGAGGCCGGGCCGATCCCGGCAGATCGGTCGCCCTCGAGCTGGAGTATTGTCGGAAGGACGGGTCTACCCGGTGGCTCGAGAGCCTGATCAGCGGGATCAGGAATGATCAGGGGAGGCTGGTCGGGTTCCATGGAGTATCGAGGGACATCACCGATCGCAGGCGTGCGGAGGTCTCCCTGCAGATCGCCAATAAGAAGCTCCAGCTCCTCGCAAGCATCACCCGTCACGACATTCTCAATCGGATGATGGTGCTTCAGGGCTACCTGGAGCTCATGCAGGAATCGCTCAATCAACCGGTGCAGAGAGAATACCTCCGCCAGATAAAGAAGGCCGCAACGGCCATCCAGCGGCAGATCGAGTTCACCCGGGAATATGAGCAGCTCGGTCATGCGCTGCCGATATGGCAGTCCGTCTCCGGCGTGGTTGCGAAGGCCTGCAGAGGAAGACTCCCGGTCCGATGTACCTGCAAAAGGCTCTTTATCTACGCCGATCCGATGCTTGAAGCGGTCTTTGCGAACCTGATGGACAACACGCTCCGGCATGGCGAGGGGGCGGCCGAAGTCCGCGTGTACTGCCGCGCCTCGGAGGACGGCGTCACGATCGTCTGGGAGGATGACGGCGCCGGGGTGCCTGCCGACCAGAAGGAACGGGTCTTCGATCGCGGTTTCGGCAGGAACACCGGGTTCGGGCTGTTTCTCTGCAGGGAGATCCTCTCGATCACCGGCATCTGCATCATCGAAACCGGCACGTACGGGCAGGGGGCACGGTTTGAGATGGCTGTGCCGGAGGGTCAGTATTCGTTCGGGGAGAGGTCTGCGGATGCCGGCAATATCATGCAGATGAAAGAGAGGCTGGGCTCGCCGGACGGCTGAGACTCGCGGCGGGAGCATGATCTCACCGGATCCGGATGCCGCAGACCCGCAAGCGGCATGCCACCCGCTCTCAGATCAAAGGGGCTGCCGCCGGGTCAGTACCCGAGCTCCTCGCGGATCAATACCAGGGTAATCCTCCCCTCCTCGACCTCGTCTGCCAGGATCACGTATTTCCCGATCTTGCTGGGACTGCCGTAGGCGCGGCGGGCCCGCTGGTTCTCGAGCGGCAGGGCGTATTCCCGGCAGCGCCGCAGCGCATCGTCGAGCGTCGGCACGATCTTGTTTGCGCCTGACACCAGGATGAGCTTTTCAGCGGCGTGAGGCCATGCCCCCACCCGGCTCCCTGTTTTATCGCATCCCACGATCTCCCCGGATTCGGCGATCGCCTGGACTCCCGAGAGGAAGTAGTCGGCCGCCACACTCTTCCGGCGCAGCGCATGCCGCCGCTCTGTGTCGTTCTCGGCGGTGATGAGCGCATGGTAGTCCCGCCATCCCTTCCGGTTCTCTTCGAGCGCCCGGTTGTACCCGAGCTCAACCAGGGTTGTCGAGTAGCCGTTCATGACCTCGGCACCTGCCGGTATCAGGTCAATGAGGGCATCAAGCGCCTCCTCTCCCGTGTCCGCCAGGATCACCCTGATGTTTCGTTGCTCGATCGCCTTCACCGTTCTGTCGATCGTTGCGCCGTCCGGTATCCGGCTCCATTGATTCTGATCCACCCCGGCGTCTGCCATCAGGTTGGCCGCGCTGTACTGGGTAACGTGTGTGTACCGGGTAACTTGTGCCATACGATCACCCGGGACAGGGGTGATACGATCCCATATATAGTTCTGCACGAGCCGTTCATTGTGCCCGAATGCCGACCGGTACCCTGGAATGCGGTTCTCTTGTACTCCGGCACGGGCATTCTGCGCCAGCGGCAGGCGGCGGGACCGCCCGGGAAACCTCCCACTCTCCAATCGGCACGAATCCGCAAGCGCCCTCCCGGTTGCGGCTGCCAGTCACCGTATGTGTGGGATAAATGCACTATTTCGTGGCCGGGAAGCCGGTTGCCATATAATTCGGGAGTGTGCGTCCGTATTGCAGACCGATGACGGATCAATCAAGCCCCCCATAGAGAAGGGGTTGCTAACGCAGATACCGGACTGTTCCAGCCTTCGGTGCGCAATTCAGTCGAATCGGGATCAAAGCCGAGAACATGCAGGCAGTGACCATGCAGATAAGCGCTATATCGCCGGCAGTACTGCTGGTCGCCGCTCAGATCAACTTGCTCCCGTACACGGCTTCCACCCGGCTATCCTCGCGGGGGGAGGGGTTCCCCCCCTCCCCGGTCCCCGCCCCCAGTCGATTGCCCTCTCGGTCCACTGGAACGGGACCATCGAGAACAACCGGATCCGGGATATCGGCACAGAACTCATGGATTTTCATGGCTGCGCTTGCGCCGATCCCCGGCGCATGGGAGTTCATGTGAAACCTCCAGGATTTCTGTGTCATGGAAGGGGTGCGGTCGTACTCGATCACCAGCGGTCTGCGTTTCACCGGCGGCAGCGCCCCCGGTTCCGATGCCGGGATCTGTGTCAGACTTAAAACGGTGGTAGGATGCGTGCATCAATTGTCATGGTTTCTTCCCACCCGGCACTGCACCCCTCTCTTATCTGCGGTGTATTAGATGGCGGTATCCGGCACTCGATCTGGATTTTCATCATCGGAATCCTTGGATGATTTATGAATTAAACAACAAAATTTCGCCATTTTCCTGCAATAACGCAATGCAGGGCATAGCGTGCTTTCCAAAGGCTTATACACGAAAATGCAGATTAGTATGATAGTAGAGGTTCGTCGGGATGGGTTTCTGGAAACGCTTCGCAGGCAAAGATACGCCCGAAGGGGCTGCTGATTGGCTACGTTCCGGGAACACGCAATATCGGGAGGGGGAGTACGAGGGCGCCATCGCCTCATACGATAAGGCCCTCGAGCTCACACCTGACTGCGCTGATGCGTGGTATAACCGGGGGCTCGCGCTCTTCAACCTCAATCGGTATGCCGATGCGGTCGCTTCCTTTGATAAGGCCCTCATGATCAACCCCGACGACCACAGGGCGTGGTACAGCCGCGGGTTTGCCCTGCACTTCCTCGGCCGGTACGCCGACGCCGTCGTCTCCTATGCTGCGGCGATACGGCTCCACCCCGATCTCTATGAAGCGTGGTCGTTCCGCGGGGTCGCGCTTCGTAAGATCGGCCGTTATGCCGATGCGGTCGCTTCTTTTGATAAGGCCCTCATGATCAACCCTGACTACCATGCGGCGCGGGCAGGCCGCGATATCGCGCTTGAAGAGATCGGCCGTTACGAGGAGACGATCGCCTCGTACGATGAAGCGCTCGCGGCCAACCCTGATGACTATGAAACGTGGTACAACCGTGGAAACGCGCTCCACGTCCTCGGCCGGTATGAGGATGCTGTCGCCTCGTACGACAGGGCCCTCGAAATAAAACCCGACCATGATGTAGCATGGCTCCTGCGCGGGATCGCGCTCGATAGCCTCGGCCAGCACAACGGTGCCATCGCCTCCTATGATCAGGCGCTCGAGATCAACCCGAACGACCGGAAGACGCTGGAACAGCGGAACCTCGCTCTGGATGCGATGCGGCAACGCAAAGAGAGCGAACTCTGACGCGGTCGTCTGCCCAAGGTCCGGGACGATCCCGGGATGAGCGAACACGCCCGTCCGGTACGCTGCCCGGTCTCTTTATTCAGTGACGACAGAGATTCCCCATGATCCGTCCGTTATCCGGATGACGGGAAAATCGAACGGCAGGCATGTGGAGGCGGGTGGATTGCGCTCCGCCGGTTGTTTTAGGGAAAATGCGGTTGCCATGTGCAAAATTATATATCTCCATCCCTGCAATGTGAGGGAGGTGATAGCTATGGTCTGTCCTGGATATGCCCACCTAACACCCGTTGCGATCGAGAAGATTGCACGGCTTGAAGAGGAGCTCGGCGTGATCCTCCTGGCGCATGAGAAACCGACACCGATTGCAGACCTGTCGGATGCGGATCTCCAGCAGATTCGGGAGATCGAGAAGAAGATGGGCGTTCGGCTCGTCGCCTATGCATAGCCTCTCTGCACCGATACCTCCGGCGTATTGGGGATGATATCCCCACTTTCTCTTCAGGGCTTTCTCCATACGGGTTGCCGGTTGGCGCCTGCCCGGCCACGCTTCGGTGAGTCTTTTGGGATCCGGCGGTGACTGGCGTGCAGGCCGGAGCACTGCATCTTCCCGGGCATCGGAGACTTCCACCTGGAGTGCGTTCTTCGATCAGGAACAGCCGCGACGCTGCTGCCCGGCATGGGTGCTATTATATATCCCGGCGTGCATTGCTCACCTGTCCCGATCTGACGGCATGCGGGCGCATCCCATGGACAGGGCCGGCAGCCTGCGGGTCGGGCACCAGTCAGATGAACACACTTGGGGGGGAGTAGCATGCTGTTTGTTCTGTGGTACCAGTTCGAGCCCGAGCACGTCGAGGATGTGCACAAGCTCTGGAGAGAGTACAAATACCCGGATGACGTGAAGGTGATAAACCGTTTCCTGCTCATCGGCAGGCATATGTCCGTCGCGGTATTCGAGGCTCAGAGTGAGGAATCGCTCCTGAAGATCACCGCGCCGTTCAGCAAGTATGGAATAGCGCATATCGCCCCGGCGATGCCGCTCGAAGAAGCCGTCGCTGTCAGGTGATGAATCTCCGGGGACGATTACACCCTCTTTTTCTGCCCGTCTGCGGCAGATACGCGACCGCCTGACACCGGGAGCATTCCGCTGCTCATCCGTTCCTCTCGGGGCGATTGCTCGCATGACCGCGCAGCGGCCTGACCACATGCCGATTTTTGGGGGTTTTTGGGGCGCAGGGAGGCGTGCCCGGACAGCAGATTTATCCGTCAGGTTCGTAAAGAAGAATGTGGGCAGGCATGGAATTCGGCACGGTGACCGGTAGCGACGTCCTGGAACTGATCGGGATGTACATCGACCTGATCGAAGAGGTCCGGGACGAGTCCCGGGACGATTACCTCTTCTATGATACGGAGAGGGCGGGCGAGATAGCGAGAGATATCTGGAATATCCTCGATGACCCGCAGAAGACGATCTGCGTTGCACGGGACGGAGGATGCATCGCCGGGTTCATTGCCGGAGAGGTGCAGAGCTGCTGCCTCTTTCCGCTCTCGCGGGCAGGGCCGGTCGGGTATGTTACCGCCGCCTATGTCAGACCGGCGTACCGGAGAAAGGGGATAGGAAGAAGACTGGAGAGCATGCTGGTGCACTTCTTCCAGACACAGGGTGCGGCATATGCGGAGCTCGGCGTCATGAGCAAACACCGGGCGGCAAAAGAGAGCTGGACTGCGCTCGGCTATGCGACGTTTCGGGAACAGATGAGGAAACGGATATAGGGAAGATATCGCAGGAAGACGTATTGAAACCGGAAATGGAGGCAGGATCAACGGCTTTCACCGGTCGTGCCTGCGCCCAGTTTTCAAGCCTCATACACGGTCCTGTTATTACCGGATACCTGCCGGGCGGCACCGCGGCACCGGTCGGCAGGACCCGGCTCCCCTGTAGATCTGCAGTCCAGTCCGAACCCCAATTAAGCCAACCTGCCTCCCGGGAGGCCTCCGTCTCCCGGCATCACCCGCGGGGCGTATCGTCTGTTCCGAGTCCTCCGGATAGATCCTGCCTCTGCCGCTCTCGCCGCATATCCGGCGGCCGTATTTCGCCCAGGCAGGCATGCAATCACATTTTTATCGCCCGGCACCCCTCTCAGGTCTATGGCGATCGTGGTCGGTTCGGGGGCCGGCGGGGGAACGATAGCAAAGGAGCTGGCGGCAGCGGGGCACGACGTGCTGCTGATCGAGAAAGGCCCGGCAATTGAGGAGAGGCATGCCCACCGGCACTACGCGAACATCGACGCCGGCGTGAAGGTGATGAGGACGTGCTGCCTCGGCGGCACCACGCTCGTCTCGGCAGGAAACGGCATGCGCTGCCTGGAGAGGGAGCTGCGGGAACTCGGGATCGATCTCGCCCGGGAGTTTGCGAAAGCAGAAGAGGAACTCGGGGTGCGGGAACTCCCCGACGATCTCCTCGGCGAGGGGACCCGGCGGCTCATGAGCGCCGCCCGGCAGCTCGGGCATCCGGTTCGGAAGATGCCGAAGTTCATCGATCCCGATAAATGCGTCAGCGACGGCCTGTGCGCGTTCGGCTGCCCGGCCGCGGCGAAGTGGAGCGCCGTCCGCTTCGTGAAGGAAGCGGAGGAGCACGGGGCGCGGGTGATCACGGAGCGGGCCGTCGATGCGATCCTCACCCGGCACGGGGAGGTCTCCGGGGTCAGGTGCAGGCGGTGGGAGGCTGCCGACGATCTCGTGGTGCTTGCGGCGGGAGCACTTGAGACCCCGAGGCTCCTCGGACGGCTGGGCCTCCCCACATCGCCGCTCTTTGTGGACACCTTCGCGACGATCGGCGGCGTCTGCCCGGGAGCGGGGTTTCACAGGGATGTCCCGATGGGCGCATTCGTCTCCTACAGCGGGGGGCTCGTCCTGCCGCACTATTCCCGGCAGCTGGTCGCCCTCCTGCAGGATCGTGGGCATCCGGTCGGGCCGGCAGATGTCCTCGGGATGATGGTGAAGATCCGCGACCAGGATGCCGGCGAGGTGGGAGAGACCGTCTTAAAGGGGGTGACCGTCAGGGATGCGGAGCTGCTGATCGAGGGCGGAGCAATCGCGGGTGCGATACTGGAGCGGGCGGGCGCCGATCCCGGGACATTTGTGACCGCCCCGCTGCGGGGCTCTCACCCGGGCGGGACGGCAAGGATCGGCGTCTCGGTGAACACGGACCTCGAGACGGAGGTTTCCGGCCTGTATGTTGCGGATGCCTCGGTCCTCCCGGCCGCTCCGGCCGCACCCCCCATCCTGACGATCGTGGCGCTTGCGAAGTATGCCGCAGGACGCATGGGGCGATAGTCCCGGGATCAGGGGGCTGCCGCCCATGCCCCTCCCCGGGGAGGGCTCAGAAGCCCATCCAATGCAGCAGCCAGAGCAGCGCAACGATCCCCGCCGCTGCCGGCAGGATCACCACCCACGGGTTCACGCCCAGGATCTCCGGGATGGTGTCGCCGGGAAACTTCCCCCGGTTCAGGATATGCCTGTCCAGCAATGGGTAGAGGGCCGCAAAGGCGCCGGTGCCGATCAGGATGCCGGGCACTCCTCCGACGAGCGCGTCGAGCGATCCCTGCCCGACTGCACCCGCAACCGTGCCCGGGCAGTATCCCAGGATCCCGAACCCGGCACCGAAGATCAGCCCGCCGATGATCGTGGATCCGACGGATCCTCTCCTGGTATGGAGCGCGACAAGACCGAATCGTTTCATCAGATAGATTCCGATCATGCCGGTGACGACCGCGGAGAGCATCAACTGGAGAACGGTGAAGTCCGCGAGCAGCAGCTGGCCGATGATCACGTCATAGCGGGTCACCCCGCCCTTCTGCAGCAGGAACCCGAAGACGATCCCCATCAGAAGCCCGAGTGCGAGCTGGGCGCGTTCGTGTGCGCGGAGGCGTTCGAACATGCCGTCAGAGCCCCCCGTAGATGGCGGCAGCCGTTACGATGCCACCGGCAAAGAAGCAGATTGCGGCGATCCAGGATGCAAGCGAGAGCTGGAGCGAACCCGAAATCCCGTGGCCGCTTGTGCACCCCCCTGCCCAGCGGGCGCCGAGCCCCATCAGGAGGCCGCCGATGAACGCGACCAAAATCCGCAGGCCGGGCCGGTAGCCGAACGCATCTCCGAACCTGTCGGGCACCCACTCGGGGAAGAACGTGCCGGAGAGCGCCGCGGAGAGGAACGCCCCGATGATCACCCCGGCGACAAGCATCCACTGCCAGTCGATGGTCGGGGGAAATAGCCGATAGTACGGTCTTTCCCGGACGGCATCGCCCCGGATCCTGCACTCGATCATCCCGAATGTCCGGAAGAATGCCGTCGAGCAGCCAAGCGGCCTGTTCGAGAGGAGGAATGTCAGCCAGCTCAGGATGCCGATCCCGATGCCCACCACATAGGGGGACCAGGTGACGGCTGCAAGCGGGTTCATGCTGCAGGCACGTCCCGGGATATGGGGAGGCCGGCCGCCCGGTAGCCCCGGATTCCGCCCGCAACATTATAGACCGCCGGGTGGCCGCGCATCTTCAGGATGCTTCCTGCCAGGCTTGCCCTGACCCCTCCGGCGCAGATCATGATCGCAGCCCTGTCGTCAGGAACTTCACCGAAGCGGCTGCGGAGGTCCGGGGCCGGTATGTTGATCGCGCCTGCTGCGTGGTCGACGGCATAGTCCTCCTTCGAGCGGACATCGACGAGCGTCGCACGGTCATCCCCGTGGACGCGCGTATGCGCCTCTTCCGGGGAGATGATCGGGATGCGATCGATCGGGAGGCCTGCCATGCTCCATGCACGCATCCCGCCTTCGAGGTAGCCGCGGATGCGATCGAGGCCGACGCGGTAGAGGCCGATCATGGCGGCCTTCACCTGGCCGGGGTCGGCCGTGACGAGCAGGATATCGCGATCGGGAGGGAGCACCCACCCCGCCATCGTCGAGAAGTTTGCGGAGATATCGATATGGTAGCTGTTCGGGACATGCATCCCGCCGAATGCATCGTAACTGCGGAGATCCAGCACCACGGTCTCCTCTCGTGCCGCCTCCTCTGAAAACGCCTTCGGACTGAACGCTGCTGGAGCGGGAAGAGAGGCGAGGAGTGCCGGCCCACGGCGGTTGATCTCGCTGCACCTGCCGAAGTGATCGGGTGCCGCAGGCATGTCGCTTGTGAGAGAGCGGACAAAATCCGCGCGATCCGGTATCTGCAGGGCGGGATTATGCGCCCGTTCGTACCCGATGGTGCTCGACCGCTTCGCCGCCATGGCCCGCCCGCAGAGCGACCCGGCGCCGTGGGCCGGATAGACCTCGCAGTGATCGGGAAGCCGGAGCAGCTTCTGGTGCAGGCTGTCATAGAGCGCCGATCCCAGTTCTTCCGCCCTGCCCGGGAAGAGATCCGGCCTGCCGACATCCCCGACAAAGAGCGTATCCCCGCAGAAGACCGCCGCCGGGTCCTCACCCCGGCCCAGATCGGAGGCGACGTACGATATGTCTGCCGGGGTGTGGCCCGGCGTCTCAATGACCCGGAAGCGTATGTCTTCAAGAGCCACCGTATCCCCGCCAGAGAGCGGCTGGTGGTCGAACTCGCACGACGCAGAGGCGGGAGCGTAGATCCGGGCTCCCGTCAGCCGTGCGAGTTCGAGGTGCCCGGAGACGAAGTCTGCGTGCAGGTGCGTGGTGAGGATGTGAGTGATCCTGACCCCGAGTTCTGCTGCCGCTTCGCGATACCGCTCGACGTCGCGGGGAGGGTCGATGACCGCACAGGTCTCGTTGCCGGCAACGATGTAGGAACTGTGGGCGATCCCGCCGATGAAAAGCTGCTGGATGATCATGGCATTCACCTTGCCTGCCTGGTAGTATTCAGATCTATGTAATAAACTGGATCCCCGGGTGCGCCGTGGCATCCCGGATATCACCCCCTGCGGGACGCGCGCTCTTCGGTCCTGAGGATGCACTTGTGGGATCTCCCTGATGGCCTGGAACCGGGATTGTGCCCGGAAACGAGCCCATTGATATACAGGCCCGGGGTTCCTCCTTGCGGCAGGGCATGTTCCATGAAGATAGACAAAAGTCTTGACACTCAGATATTCCGGCCGCCTCTGTGCCCCCCTCGTATACGGCTTCCCATTGCCTATCTCCTCGGGGAGGCGGCATGTGGGGAGAGGATCTTCCCCCTCTATTGAGATGCCCCTTGCGGCCCCTGCAGCAGGGCGGCCGAAGCAAGATATGATCGGGATATCTGCACAGAATGCAACGATTCTCGTCAACCGCCCTGCAGCCTGCAGGCTTCCTCACCTGCCGCAGGCTGCCATGCCGCCGGCCGGGATCTTTCCGCCGGCAGGCCTGAGCTATTGCTATGTATCTTTGCGGCGGATCTGTACAGGTTCATCGCTCGCCGGTACACAGACATGACAGTTGACATCCAGCTCACGCTGGACACATTCGCCGAGGATGGCGAACCGCTCTGCAACCGAAAGCCCTTGCTGAACGGGTTTAAGGAGCTTTGCTATCACTGCTCCCGCTCGGCCAGACAGGACGGGGACCTCATCTGCACGGAGTTTGCGTCCGCAATCAGATCCTGGGATAAGTATTCCCTGAAAGAATGGAAGGCGATGCGCAGGCAGATCCTTGCCCGCGACGGCCACCGGTGCGCCCTCTGCGGAGCCTCCGAAGGGCTGCACGTCCACCACATCAACCAGATCAAGACCGACGACAGCCCCGACAACCTGCTGACCCTGTGCGGGTTCTGCCATGCCAGGATCCACACGGAACTGCGGCAGCCGGAAGGGCAGATGCGGGTGGAGCGGGTGATCGCGTTCATCAGGTCCGGCGGGGAGTCAGGAGGCTGAGCCGGAATGTCCCGAAAGCGATGCTCCTGCCGGATACGTGTTCTCACGGCTGCAGCGGATCGTCGCGGGCACCGATGTGTGGGGATTGCATGAGCAACCGGGCGCGATTGGTGCGCTAAAAAATATAATTTCCCCGCTATATGACGCCAGATGCGCCGTTATCGGTCGGTTTAAAGGGATATCCGTCCGTGATTCATGACGTTCCGGGCAGCGTCACCGTCTGGCGAATATGCCCTTGATCAGGATCATGGGTGTGCCTGCATCTGCCGAACCGCTGACCAGGTCGGCAAGGCTTGCCAGGACGTCCCTCATGCGCCGCGGTGTGGTGCCTTCGCAGGTGATGCAGTTGATCGCCCGTGCCCGCGCTGCCTCTTCCAGGAGAAGGTTCGAGATCTCTTCCTCAGACCTGCCGGCATCATGGTACAGGTCGACCAGGTACTTCATCTTGAACCCTTCGCGGAGGCAGCCGTCGATGCCCGGGGTGACCCCGAAGGCGGTTATCGGATCGGCCAGCTCGTAAATACCGCTGCTGGGATCTTTATAGGCACCGTCGCCGTAGATGAGAACCTCCACGTGCTTCCCGGTCGCCTCTCTGATCTCCTTCTGAAGGCTGCAGGCAACGACGTCGGCCAGGTACGGCGCCAGCTTCAACCTGCTCCCGGAGGACATATTGCTGCCTAAAAGCCCCCATTCGGAACTCGGAAGAGAATCGCCCCTGTTGCAGAGATCCTGCAGGGTGCAGCAGTTCCGCACCGCTTCGCTGATGACTGCCCGGGTCTTCTCCCGAGTGTGGATGTCGGCGACGACCACCCCGTCAGGCTGAAAGTCTGCGATCCTCCGCGGATCGTTGCAGAGGAATATCTGTGGGGCGGCTCCGGCTTCGCGGATGACATCCTCGTACAGGCCGATATAATTGACGCCCGTCAGTGGATGGGTAAATTCCCCGTTCAGGTCACCGGGTGTGATCAGGCCGCCTGTTCTGGCCTCCAGTTCAGCGGCCACTTCCGGCGGGATGATCTGGTTTCCCACTTCATCGTGCGGGTATGAGAACTGGACTACCACCTCTCCTTCCGGTACGGCCCTGGCAATGCCCTCCATGATCAGGGAGAATCTGTTGCGGCTGGCGATGGGGAAGACCACGCCAACCGTGCTGTCCGGCTGGAGGGACAGCGTTTCTCTGACGTCTCTTGCCACTTCATCGGTACCCACGAAATTATTCTGGGCCCGTGCCACCACGGACTCGGTGATGGCCAGGACGTCACAGTCCGCCAGCATGGCATCACGGTCCAGTTTCTGTACCTCCTGAAGGAGCATGGCCTGCAGGTCGGTTCCCGGCACGATCACTCCCATCTTGATGCCAAAAGCGCATGGACCCACGTAATCAGGCAAGTTGAACACGGCGCAACCTCCATACATACTCTGTTACGTGCTCAACTCTGATATACCCATGCCATAGGTCATGGTTGCACGCTCCTGCCCCGCCGCGGCATACCGGAGCCGTCCCGGAGCATTAAGGCCGTTCCGCGATCCCTGCGGTATACCGAAACCCTCTTGTCCGGGGCTGTTACACCGGGCCGGAGCTGTCAGGCCTGCGGCCTGGAGAAACGGCACCGGCGGCGCAGACAGTTCCCGCGCCCGAACAGCGGGATGGGCCGGTGCGGGGGTGGATGCCGCCGCCCGGTGATCGGCATGGCATACTCCTATCGCGGGGTTGGTACCGCCTCCGGCGGTCTCTCTCTTTCCTCTGCCTGCCTGTTATCCCAGATGAAATGGTTTGCCATCTGGGTCATGATCACCCGTGTTCCCGGCAGCACATGGATCACGGCTTCGATATCCTCCGGGTTCCTTGCCCAGACGATCTGGTGCCTGAACATGCCGTTCGGCAGGAGAACCATCACGCTGTAGGTGTTCACCCCCTCTTCGAGAGCCCCCTCGTCCTCAGGGCTGATCCGGTAGCAGGTGAAGTTGATCGGTTCGAGCTCATCGGTGTCCGTTGGTTTCTGTCCGTTTGACATGCCTCATTCCTCCGTCCTGTTCTTCGACATTCTGGCCGGGATGCTCCCTTAGCTGCCGCGGGTTAATGAACCTTTCCCGCGAGATCCGGGCGCGGCGCGGCTACCATGCCGGAAGTCCGAGCAGATCCATCCCGAGCTCCCAGAACCTCTCCTGCACCGCAGGATCCCGGCTGAGCCGGGATGGGGACACCGGTCGCCCTTCTTCAAAGTACTCCCCGTTTACTCCCTGAAGGTCCGGTGAGACGGCGACGTACGCCACCGCTTTTGCGCCAGCTTCAGGCGGATCGCCTGCCGTATACGGATCAAAGGCCCTCAGGAGCTTCGTATCGATCACACCGGGGTGCAGGGCGCAGGCAGTGACCGCCCCGCCCTCAAGCATCCGGGCAAGCCTCTTTGTGAAGGCGATCAGGCCGAGTTTGGAGATCGCATAGGCGTCGTAGGGATGATAGTCCCTGCCCGTCCGCAGGCTCTCCCAGCCGATCCTCCGTGCGCTCCGGTGTGCGATGGATGCGACGTTGACGATCCGCGCCGGTGCGCTTTGTTCGAGCAGGGGAAGCAGCTCGTGGGTGAGCAGGAACGGGGCGAGGAAGTTTACGGCAAGGGTCATCTCGATGCCGCCGGGAGCAACCGTCCGGTCCGGCAGGTAGACGCCCGCATTGTTGATCAGCACGTCAAGCCGCCCGTACTCCCCGATCACTGCTCCAGCGAGCTCGCGGATGCGCTGCTGCCCGGAGAGATCGGCGATGAGGAGATCGGCGCGGTCGGGGGCGGTGCGCTCGCGTATCTCGGTCAGGACGGCCCGGCCTTTCTCCCGGTTCCTGCCGTGGACCAGCACACGGTGCCCCTGTCCGGCAAGCATGAGCGCAGTCGCCTTTCCGATGCCGTCCGTCGAGCCGGTGACCAGAATGGTTTTCTCCTCCATAAGACCTCCGTAGGCAGACACCTCTCTTATATGTCACGATACCGCTGGGGGATCGTGGCTATCTCCTCTCTGCCTGCACCCGGCTACCGGTGCTCCCTGATCAGCCTGCAGATGCGGCACTCCGGGACCATGCGATCGAATCTTTCCGGATCTGGAAACACCCTGTATAATGGAGGAATCGCTGCCAGCACGAAGATGATCGCAGACCGGTACTATATGAGCCTCAAGACCGGCCTCCAGAGGTGTGCGGCCATGAGCGTGAAGCCCATGGCGTCGGGCTTGATCAACCCCACGTCAAACCGGCGCATTCTCCTGACCAGCGGGTCTGCCCATGCGGAGCAGTGCATCATCAGTCACCCGTCTGCCACCACAGGAGTATGGCATCCCTCTCTACCCTGCCACTCCTCAAAAGGTTTGCCCCGCGGCTGTCATGCGGGCCGCCCCGTCACACACCGGCCGGCGGGGAGATCTGCTCTGCCCGGATGACAGCCCGGCAACGGCGATCGGGGAGGCGGTGAGGGGGAGGCCGGCCGATTTTCGGCGCTGCAGTTGGAAAAAGCCGCCGGAACGCACCGGCGTCTCCCTGCGCGGTTGCTGATTGAAAAGATATATCAGGACATCATGACCGGTACTATCCATGCGCGATCGGCCTTCCATATCAGACGAAGCGGTGCTCATGAAATGGATGAGACTGGAGATGGGCAGGATCAACGAGGGGATCGTCGGCGAGCGGAAGACACTTGCGGAGCTGCTCGCCGCAGAGAAGCCGTCTGCGCGGACGAAGGGAGGGAGCGAGTACTTGTTTGACCGGGAGGTGCTCCGGGAGCTTGGAGAGAGGCTGCCTGCGAAGATGCATCCCCGGCTCAGGCTTCCCGTCCTGTTCTATCTGGATACCGCCATCACCGACAGCGTCTTTCTTGCCGACGCGGCCGCGGTCAGCGCTCTTCAGATCCTTGGAGAACTCGGCAAGCTGCGCAGGATGGAGAAGGGGAAGCTCTGGGTCTCACGCCCGATCGCATATGCAATCCTGCAGAAGTACCCGACCGCGGTCCAGATCGTGATGCGGTAGATACGGGACTCGCGGGAGCGGTTTTGTCGGGGGCGCCGGCCGGCTCTGTGATCCCGTCGGATACCTGCGGGATAATCGGATGATATTTTGGGATCTGCATCCGGTCCCTCGATCTTTTCCGGCGGCGCCGGCCGGCTCTGCAGGGCTTCGCGGGCGTTTCGGGCCGGGCTTTTTTCGCTTCTCCTCCCCCGCTGCCGCGGGATATCCGCCGAATCTCATGGAATCTTCCAGGGTATCCCCGTTCATCTGGAAAGGCTTTTAACGTTTCAACGTGTGGTGTACGTATCCATGCTGCTACCGGGCACGGAGGCGGCCGGCTGACGGCATGCAACGATCCTGCGTGTCCCGATGATGAAAAAGCCTCACCGGGAGCATGCAGGAGGCAATCAATACGGGAGTCATCTCAATGGTTTCAAGGAATAAGCGAGGCCTGTTTACACCCGGCTGTCCGCAGTGCGGCAATATGCTCAGGAACTTCGAGAGGCTGGAGCCGCAGGGCGGTAACCGGTGCAGCATCATCAGCGTGAACGAGTGTCCGCGGTGCGGGTGGATGCACGCAGAGGTATCCGGGCACTGCGAGATGAAGGACGGCCAGGCCTGATCTCGAATATTGCCGTCTCCTTTGCTCTCAATCCGTGCCGAGGCGATGCCTGATCCTCTCGACCAGGGGGCGGTTCATGGCATCCATCTGCGCATCAAAGTAGTCGATCCACTCGCCGATAATTGCAATCTGCCGCTGCTGCGCCTCCAGCTGCCGTCGGAGCAGGTCGACTGACTCCTGCAGCTCCTCAATGGTCCGCCCCACACTCTCCCGCTGCCCGGCAAACTCGCCCTGCAGCCTGCCGAGTTGCCGCTGTATGTGCGCCACCGTATCGCCGATCACCCTCGCGCCGACGACCGCTTCCGCGGGCTCCGGCGGGTATACCTGCGCCGGAGCACCACCGGATGCGGCAGCTTCGGGCTGCGAGCGGGGCTGCTCCTCCGCCTGCCCTGAGGCGAGCCCGGCAAGTTCCCTGACGGTCTGCACCGCCCGCGGACTGAAGAGTTTGACCCTCCCGATCGTCCGGTAGGCGAAGAGTTCGTCGTGATCCCGGGTGTATCTTCTGACGTCCTCTTCTGATAATCCCGCTATCCGTGCAATGTCCCCGATCTTCAGCTCTTTTTTTACCACTGTCCCCCTCCGGACAATATCTGGCACCAGTGGTGCGCTCCGCATGATAATTATCGTTGCGCACCGCGATCCCCGGATCAATCCGAGCCTGTTTTCTCCTGCGGCAGCAAGATCTGCAGGAAGGCTGGATTCGTGAAGGACGCGGACGGCCCGCACGATGCGGCGGGCATCATCGTGATACGAAAACGGGTAAAGACGGCACGGATACAGGTGCTGCCCAACGGGACGCTCCGGGTGACCGCACCCCCGTCGCTGGACGTCGCCCCCTTCCTCGACCGCCACGCGGGATGGATCGAGGAGAGGAGGAAGGTATTTTCGGATCTGGCGGAGGAGGGGAGGGGGAGAGAGGATATGCTGCTGTTGCTGGGCAGATACTACCGCCTCGAGAACGGCAGGCGGTGCGGGATCGATGAGGAGACGCAGACGGTCACCTCTCCCTCCCTCCCGGCGCTGAAGCGCCACCTGGGCGAACTCCTGAAGGCCGACGTCATCAGGCTCGCGGATCGGCATCGTTCCCTTGGAGGCGAGGGTTTTCACCGGATAACGGTCAGGATGCAGCGGACGGTGTGGGCCACCTGCTCGTCCCGGAGGAACCTCAGCGTCAACCTGAGAACCATCGCCCTGCCCGACCCGCTGCGGGAGTATATCGTCATCCACGAGCTCGCGCATACCCTGCAGCACAACCATTCCCCGGCCTTCTGGACGCTCGTGCGTGCTGCCCGGCCCGACTACCGGAGAGCGCAGGCGGAGCTGAAGCGCTACTGGGTGCTGCTCGAGAGAAACCGGGTCTGGAAGGGCATCGGCACTGCGGGACGCCAAAAAACGGGATGATCGGCAGTCACGCCGGGATCGGGTATGAGGCAGGCACCGGCTATAGACGCAAGCGATAAAAATCGGTAATCCTGCGGAGGCATCTCTTCCCCCGGTTCCATTGCCGGGTTTCCACCGGAAGTGATAGGTGTTTTACATGAAACCACACGATGCCTTGGGGCCACAGGCATACAACCTGAACACGGCGGTGCTGCTCACCACCCGTTTTCATATAAAACCGCGTATGAGGCCGTAATGCGGCCACAGGCGCAACGGGTAAAAATTTTATACGGATATCGATATCCCGGATCCGGTTTTCTCTGACCATCCCGGTATACTGGACCGTGGGAGGCATCTTCATGGGGTGGGGACCGGGGAGGAGCCGTGCAGGGGAGCGAATCGATTTGAGCGGGGAGAGCCTTCCATTTGAAATATCTGCCCGATCGCAGATCCGTGCAGAAAGTCCGCCCCTCTGCGCGGATCAACGGGAGCGCTGCGGCCTGATGTGTCCCCACGTTCAAACCTGAGAAGATCTCCGCCGATATCCGCCCCGGGCTGCTGCCGGCGGCGTCATCAGGCGTATTTTCTCCAGAACGAACTGAGCTTTCTCGACTCCGCCCAGCGCTCGTCGAGCTGGTTGATGATATGGTTGATCCTTTGCACCTGATCCGTGATCCTGTCCGCTCCGTTATCCTCCATGAGGTCTGCCACGGCCTGAATCACCTGCAGGGGGTTGCGGACGTGATCGGCAAGTATTGCGAACTGCTCCATATTTCTCTCTATCTGAGAATAGGCCTTAATTTTCAACTCTTCCAGCTCTTTCTGCCGGGTAATGTCACGGATGACGGTGATGATCTTGCATACCCGTCCCCGCTCGTGAATGGGCAGTTTCGCAATCGCCAGCGTGAGTTCCCTGCCGTCTACGCTGTAGATATTCTCGGAGTGAAGCGGCCGCCCGGTCCTTATCACCCTCTCGTACTGCAGGCCGGTCTGTTCAGTGAAGAGGGGCGCCGCCTCGGTGATCTTCTTTCCGATCACATCCTTCTCCAGTTCGAGTTCTTCCATCCATGCCAGGAACGACTCGTTTGCCAGCACAAACCGGAGGTCGGCATCGATGATGAACACCATATCGGAGAGCGAGTCGAGGGCGACCCGGTTGAGATCCACTGCATCCTGAAGCCAGACCTGGTACTGCTTCCGCTCGAGGGCGCCACCGATGATCTCGGCAGCGGTGCGGAGAAGCGCGATATCCTCGCTGCAAAACCCTTCTGCAGCACTGTTTTTATCGAGGGCGATCCACCCCACGATCTTCTCCCCCATATGCAGGGGTACGATCTGGAGGAAGGAGGAGCCGCGGCTCTTCATCATCATCCGTGTCTGCCGGGCATCGGGCACATCCGGGAGCGGCATGCTGATGCTGACCGTCTCGCCGCAGAAGGCCTTTGTCATCCACCAGGGCAGGTTTCTGCGATCGAGCTGCTGAAACATCCCCCGCAACGGCGCGGTGCCGTCAGCGCACCATTCATGGGTGGTGCCGATGAGCGTCTGATCGTCATCGGCAAGTACCAGGCCGACCCTGCATGCACCCGACGCCCTGCCCAGATCGGCGAGCGAGACTTCGATTGCGGTATCGATATCGTGAAGGGTGATTAACCGTGACGAGATGCCGGAGACGGCCCGCTGCAGCGCCTGCCGCCGCCGGAGGGCTTCATCAGCCGCATGCCGCTCCTCGAGATCGAAGCAGGAGAGCAGGATCGAGGGGGACTGATCCTGCCGGGAGGGCAGCATGCCTGCAGAAAGGTACAGGTCAAAGATCGAACCGTCTTTTCTCTTCGCCTGGAGCCGCCCTGCAAAGCGGCCGCAGCTCCGCACAGCCGCAATGGCGTCGACCGCGCAGGCGGCCGATTGAAGGAGGCCAGCCACCGGCCCTCCGATGAGTTCCGGCTCGTCGTACCCCCATATGGCATGCAGGGCGGCATCGGCAAACAGAATCATCCCCTCGCCGTCCGCAACACAGATGCCGCCGCCGACAGGGGGCGCGCCGCATCCTGCCTCCGTCCTGCCGGATTCGTCCTGCCGTGCTGCATGGGCCGCCCCTCCTTTTGAGAGGTCATCTTTACCGTCGTTTCCGTATGTTGTACTATTGACCACGGGATCACCCTGCCCCATCGGTGGCGGTGGCAGCGTGAATGGCATTCCTGCCCGGAATGTCTGCGCGGAGGCTGGTTGCAGAGCATCCGCACACCGTATGGATGGGCGGGGCACCTTCAGGATGACGGTATGGCGGCGGACTCTGCGGGTGCTGCCTCCTCTGCCGGGGCTGCGTGCCGGCAGGATATAGTCTTGTCGGAGAGTCCCGATATTACTCTTTCCATTTTTTCTGTTTGCAGTTCCGGCGGGTATTCCCACGATCTGGACTGGAATGCGGGATACTTCCGGTGAAGACTTTCCCGGAGGAGGCCTTCATACCGGAGCGGCAGGAAGGTTTTAGGCGCGTGGCCGGGAGCGATGCCTGTGAGGTCGAGGCCGGCCCCCGAAACCCGGATGAAGCTACCCACGCCCTTGCATGAGCGTCACGGCAGGAGCTGAAATGCGGCCTCCATATCACTGCTCATCGGGGGGATCTGCAAATGGCCTCCGGTTCATAGGCGTTCCGGGGCGCTCTCCCGGTCCGCGCCCCGGAAAGGATCTTCGGAGGCCATCCGCAGTACGGAGTGAAGTGCCTCTGCCGCCCTCTCCATCCCCCCGTCCAGGTAGATCGCCCCCACAATCGCCTCGAGCGTCTCGGTGAGCGCATCGCTGCACTCCCAGATCCGCTGCTTCCTCTCGCCTTTATTAAACCTGATATAGGTCTGCAGGTGCAGCGCCCTGCCCACCTCGTTCAGGGAGAGCAGACTGACGGTCCTCATCTTCTCCGCCGTGATCTCGCCCTTTTTATGCATCCCCCGGTGTATTGCCGACTGGATCACAATCACGCTGATGATCGCATCGCCGAGCGTTGCGAGCGCCTCCTGATGCGCTTCGTCAGGCAGCCCCTCTTCATGGGCGCGGGCGGGCCTCATCAGCGCCCTTTCAAGGAGGGCGCGGTCCCTGAAAGTGTATCCGAGCCTCCGTTCGAGTGCTTCAGGGTCTTCCGGTTCTTCCATGGCGTTCATGCCCCAGCTCCGGGTGCTCAATTGTCTGCGGTTTGTTCCGCCTTCTGCATATTCCTCTTCAGTACAACGCTCCGGAGCAGTACGAGAACCCCTGTTCCGGCAAGGATGAGCGCGATCAGAACGCTTCCGATGCCTGCATCCTGCCCGAGGAGCACCCAGATGTAATCGACACCGAGTGCAAGGGCAAAACTCCCGATCACGCCTCCAAGGGTGATGCAGGTGAGCACCTGCATCTTCGTCATGCCGAGCATCCGCCCGATGATCGTCCCGACGATACTGCCGGATCCCTCGATCGGCAGGCAGACAAAAAGGACGAGGCCGATGA
Organism: Methanomicrobiaceae archaeon; assembly: GCA_020854755.1. Lineage (GTDB taxonomy): Archaea > Halobacteriota > Methanomicrobia > Methanomicrobiales > Methanoculleaceae > JAHKLN01. Next base: position 23,482 of record JAHKLN010000002.1, read on the forward strand.
AGTAGAGCTTCTCCAGCCACGGGTGCTGATTCAGATAGTGCTTCCCGCCGGTCATGAATCTGGCAATCCAGGGGCCTGCGATCGGAATCCTGAGTACCAGGGGGAAGTTCCATGCCATGAAAAGTGCGCCGGCGAAATCGAGGAGCGCAAGCGTCGAGGCGATCAGCCACCACGGAATGCCGATGAGAATACTCAGGGGGATGACGGTCTCCCTGCCCGCCGGCGGCACGACATAGGCGACCATCATCCCGAGCAATGCGGTAAATTCGGTAAAAGGAATGACTAGATATGCAAAGAGCATGAAGATGCCGCAGAGAAGGAATGGAACGCCGATCTTGAGCGCCGGGCTGAGATTCTCCTCCTCATCCTCCTCATTAACGTGCCGCGCTAGACTCTGCATGGGAACCGGATCCTGTTCGGGTGCTCATCATTACCGGCCTGCCTGCAGGGCCGGGTGCATGGAGGGACGATCGCCTTTACAGGTTAAAATACCTCCCTTTGCCACGGGTGTGCGGGGGCATTCCCTGGCCGCCTCTCCGGCGGTCCGCGATCGTCAGGCCATGCGGGTGGCGAGGATCTCCTCGATGATCCGCGTGGAGCTCGCCAGGGTATCCCGATATCCGCTGATTCTCACCACTTCTGCCCAAATCCCCCGCTCACGGAGGCTGTGCTGCAGTTTATTCTCATCGAAGTGCTGATTGAAACCGAGCGTGATGACATCAGGCCTGATCTCCTCGATCGGCCTGAACATATCGTGCAGGTCACCGAGCTGTGCGTGGTCGACAGGCTTCAGGGCACGGACCATCGCCAGACGCTGCCCTTCCGGGATGATGGGTTTCGGCTTATGACGCACATTTGCGTCCCGGGCGACGATCACGTAGAGTTCGTCCCCGAGTTTGCGTGACTCCTCCAGATAATAGAGATGCCCCGGATGCAGGATGTCAAACGTCCCGGTCGCAACCACACGCCTCATTCGATCACCTTCAGATCATAGGGCGAGCCGCCTGCCGTGTAGCATCGCCAGTTCTTCCTCCCGTAGGGATGTCCGACGATGATGTGGTATCGCCCCATTCTCGGGAAGAAGCCAAGGTCTGCGGGAGAAGGCGTGAGAACGCCGTTCGGGTGGCTGTGGGCGCTTCCGATCCGGTGGGTGTCGAGGGGGAGCATATCAATCAATACCGATGCACTGCTCTCGTTGCTGATCGTGCCGGGCACCAGGTTCAAGTCCTCGATAATATTGTTCCGTTCCTGCAGCACCGCAACAAACTCGTAGGGATGCTGTTCCTTTCCAAGGCAGAGCAACAGGTCTAGCAGGTCTCCGCTGATCCCGTGGACTGGCATTGTTCAGTACTAGGAGAAGCAGGAACATAAGCCCTCGTGTCCGCATCCTGCATCGCGGCCACCGACAGGAACCGGTCGGGGCGGCATGGGGGGGGCTGCAGGCGCAGGCCGCCGTGTCGCCGGCGATCGAAACGAATGGCTCTCTTGCCGCAATTCGCTCTCGTGCACGGCTTTCCGCAGGCTATCCGCTCGGGGAGGGGATCTTCCCTCCCCCACCCGGCGGCGATGCATCGATCCCGGTTTTGCCTGCAGCCCGCAGGGATTCGTGGTCGGTTTTTGGTTGCCGGTGCTCGATCACCTGTCCGGGAGGGTCAGATCCTCCGGAAGCCCAGTCACGTTGAACGGCTCGACCACCACTTCTCCGTCCGCTTCCGCCGGCACATCCGCGCCCGGGAACTCGTAGACCCCGACCTCGCCTGCATCGATGTGCAGCATGGCGTGGAGGGTACCGGTGGCGTTCTCGAGCTCGATCTCGATCGTGACGTTCTCGTTCACGCTATCGTTGACCGGGCCATAGCCGATGATCGGGCCGGGCGTGCCGTTGGCGTCGGTGTGAACGGCAATCCAGCCGGGCCCATCGCTCACGGCCCGTGCAATCATGATGCTCTCGTTCTCGATCGCCTGGTCCGTGACATTGATGCCCGGGGTGACATTCTCTTCCAGCCTCATGGAGACGTTCTCCGGCACGAGCACGGCGTCGATCACGTGGACGATCCCGTTTGTAGCGTTGATGTCAGCCGTGACAATCTCCGCCCCGTCGACCGTCAGGTTATCGTCCCCGGTCAGGTTGAGCATGAGATCCTCGCCGAGCAGCGTCTGCAGGGTTGCGTTCCCGGTCTCGTTCGCCAGCTCTCGGAGGTCTTGTTCGGTATATCGCCCTTCAACCAGATGGCGTCGGACCGTTATGTTCAGGTCGCCGGTCTGTGTAAAGAGTTCCTTCACCGTCCTGTTGCCGAGTTCGAGGAATGCCGTGTTGTTCGGAGCAAAGACCGTATACTCGTCCTCTCCGCCGAGCAGATCCGTGAGATCCGAGGCGATCACCGCTGTCGTCATGAATGTCAGGCTGCTGTCCCGGCTGATCGTCTGGATGACGGTTATATTCGCCGTATCGTCCGTTTCAGAGACGATGATCTCGCCATGCATGAGCGGATCCGGCGTGGACGGATGGATCGAGCAGACATACCGGTATATGCCCGGGTCCGTGAAGGTGAACTCAAACGTCTCGCCGGGAGCAAGCCGCCCGGAATCAAAGTGATCCTCCGTGCTTGTGACCGTGTGGTTCACACTGTCATGGTTCGTCCAGATGACCGTGGTCCCGGGTTCAACCGTGATCGACGCAGGGTAGTAGGTGGACTCGATGAGCGCAATATTCACCGTCTCCGGGGTCTGCCCCGAGACCGCGCCGACCGAGAGACAGACCAGGAAGAGGCCTGCCATGCCGAGTACAGGTATACAGGTTCTCATGCCGCTTCACCGTCTTCTTATGGGAATTTGGAAATATCTCTCGCGAAATGACGTAAAAGACCGTCAACATCGTATATGCTCTGGGGGGAGCAGACGGGTGTGCCGGCCCGATCGGGTACGATGGTCAACGGTCAGTGCCGCCTGTCTGGGAAAGAGACTAATATATAAAAATATTTTTATAAAAGAATGAAGTGACCCGTGGAAGCGGCGCGAGATCGGCATCTGCCATATAACGCTCCGGACACGGGAATATGGGTTTTTGGGATTTTGGGAAGCATCCGGGGCATGAAGGATCGATTCGGGTCAGTACAATTGCATAAGCTCCGGGTACCGGTGGAAGGCGTGGCGAGAGGTGCCGGATGCGAGCGCAGCCGGGGCTTTACATATAGCCAAAATATTAAACCGCATATGAAGCCATTTTATGGTCACAGGCGCAACGGATGAACATTCATGAGCCTGTACCGATGCCAGTGTCCTGTTTTCGCAGACTATCCCGGGACAGTGGACCGGGGAGGGGGAGACCCCCTCCCCCGGATGAAGCGCCGGTGGGAAGCCGTGTACGGAG
>JAHKLN010000106.1 GCA_020854755.1 Methanomicrobiaceae archaeon
ACTCATGGATTTTCATCAGTTGCGCCTGTAGCCCCAGCAGGGGCTTCATGGGCGTTTTCCATGAAACCACATGATGCCTTGGACCAAGGCATACCGAATGAAGGGGGGGTGGTCAGCAGCACCCCCCGTTGTGATATCCCCCTCGGTCCACTGTCCGGGGATAGTCGGAGAAAACAGGAAACTGCGTGTCGATGCAGTGTCAAGAATGTTCATCCGTTGCGCCTGTAGCCGTTAAACGGCTATATGAGCGTTTTATCAGTTAGGGAGCGGATCATTTGCCTGTGCAATGGGGAATGGCGGCAGAAGTGAGATGCCTCCACCCGGGCAGATGATCGGTGCTGCCCGCGCTCCGTCTTTGAGCATCCTTACGAAAGGGCCGCTCCCGCAGGATTGGATTGCCGATAATGCAATAATATTGTCGTAGTGCCGTTCGGTGCGGCCATATCGCCGCAATATGAGCGGGTGACTGAATGCCTGCACCGGCCCTCACGCAGATATACCACGCCTCCGCAGGCATAAAATCGGGAATCGGCAGAATACGGCGCGCCATGAAACCATCCTGCGTACCGGAAGTGCTCCCGGAAGTACCACCGGGCTCTGAGGCAAGAATTGACTGCGCACAAGCGTCGCGCCCGGGCAGTCGGCAGCATGCCCGGGCGATGTAGCCGCATGCAGACGGCCGCAGAGACCAACCGCCCATGCCCGGCAGGGTTGCAGGTGAACCGGCAACCGCAGGAAGGACCCTCTTTTTTACGATGCCAGCACACACCGCGGGATACACTCCGCGCATGATCATCATTAAGACCGTGCGGCAACACTACTATAATAAATAAGCCCGGTTTCTTCCTCCCGGCCTTTCAAATGCGTTACATGCGGCAGATGATGATAGTTACCCCCTCTGATCCATGATGAGGCAGGGGCCTGATGCCGCATCTTGTTATTCGTCCTTTTGCCGGGGCTACCCGGTATTCCCGCCGGGCCGGCGGTGCGCCCGTGTTCCGGCAACATACCGCCCCTTTGCACCACTGCAGCGATCTAAGGCGATGAAATGGCCCGGAGGCGTTGATATGATCTTATCGCCCGCAAATAAGGGTGATCTCTCTCCTTTAACGGACGTTCACATGAAACCACACGAGTCCGGGCCCACAGGCATACAGCATGAGCATGGAGGGGGGTGCTCACCGCCCATGTTCATATAAACCGCCTATGAGGCCGTTTTACGGCTGCAGGCGCAACGGATGAACATTCCTGACGCTGCGCCGATCCACAGTGTCCGATTTTTGCAGACTATCCCGGAACAATGGACCGAGGGGGACATCCAAACGGAGAGGGGGACCGGGGAGGGGGGCTCCCCCTCCTCAAAAACCCCTCCCCCATGAAGATAGCCGGTGGAAACCCGTGTACGGGAGTGCAAAAACCAATTGGCGAGAGCCCTCCATTTCAGAAACGGTTCGCATTTCCATGTGAAACTGCTCATGAAGCCCCCGAAAGGGGCTACAGGCGCAACAAATGAAAATCCCTGATCCGGCTTTTATCTCCGGTTTCAATGGTATTTTCATGTGAAACCCTATGCGCCGGCGATCGGTGCAAGCGCAGCCATGAAAATCCTTGCGTTCTGTGCCGACACCCCGGGTCCGGTTTCTCTCCTCTGGTTCTCCCGGGACAGTGGACCGGGGGGGGCATCTCAATGGGGGGGACCGGGGAGGGGGTGTCCCCCTCCCCGCACGCTGCCTCCCCCCATGAGGATAGCCGGTGGGAAGCCGTATACGGAGGCGCAAAAGTATTGACCGCAAAGATCCATCCATTGCAGAATCCTGCTCTATTTTCATAGGAACCGCATGAGTCCACGGCCACAGGCGTACCGGATAAAAATTCATGAGCCGTCTGGAGCATCACGGATTCTGAAGTTCCTGGATCTCGCAGTACGGTGGACCGCAGGAAGCATCTTCATGGTGCAGTCCTTCGTTATCGTTTCAGGATGGTATCGTTGATATGAACGGGGGAGCGCCCCCACCGCCCCCCTGCTCAACTGTGCGGATGTCCATGAAAATCCGGGTGGAGAAAAGAGTGTTTTTCGGGGTGGGCGGAGACCGGGGGAAGAAAGCCCGATACAATTCCCGCTTTTATCTGCCGGAAAAAAGCATGGGCAGGAACCCCCGCGCCTCCATCAGCCCAAACGACCCCCGCGCCGCCTCCCGCTCCGTATACGCCGCCGTATCGTCCCTGCCCTTACCGAGCACCGCAAACGGCACCGGCTCCCGGGCATGCGTCCGGATCCGTATCGGCGTCGGGTGATCGGGGAGGACCGCTGCCACGAGATCGGGCACCTCGAGGATGGTGCCGATCACCGCGTCGAGACGCTCGATGGCGCGCACCTTCTCCTCGACGCTCCCCATGTGCCCTGCCTCGTCGGGAGCCTCGACATGCATGTAGACGAAATCCAGGCGCTCAAGAGCATCCCGCGCGTAGCGCGCCTTCGCCTCGTAATCTGTGTCGATATACCCGGTGGCGCCAGGCACGCGGATCACCTCCATCCCGGCGGTGCGGGCGATCCCGTTGAGGAGATCGACGGCAGAGATCATCCCGCCCCGCTTCCCGTACCTCTCCGCAAACGGCCTGAGCGCCGGCTTCCTGCCGCCGCTCCACGGCCATATCATCGTTGCCGGGCGTTTTCCCGCCAGCAGGCGGGCGCGGTTCACCGGGTGCTCCGCAAAGACCCTCTCGCTCTCCTCCATGCACCGGAGCAGCAGGTCGGCGTCGCCGCCCTTCGGGAGATGCCCGGCAATGCGCTGGCCGACGATGTCGTGCGGGGGCACGGTGACCGTAGCACCCCTCCCATGCGGCAGGAGCAGCAGGTTCCGGTAGCTGATTCCGGGATAGATCCGTGCCGCGTCGCATGCATCGTCGAGCGCTCTCAACAGCTCGGCACCCTCGGCGCTCGATATGTGCCCGGCATTGAAATCCTCCATCACGCCGTCCCTGACCGTGACCAGGTTGCATCGGTACGCGACATCCTCCTCCGCCATATCGACGCCCATGCTGGCCGCTTCAAGCGGTCCCCTGCCGGTATAGAATCTGGCAGGGTCATATCCCAGGATCGAGAGGTTGGCAATATCGCTCCCTGCCTCGAATCCGTCGGGGATCGTCTTCAGCAGTCCGCACCTCCCTTCCCGCGCAATCCGGTCCATATTCGGCGTCTCCGCATATTCAAGCGGCGTTTTGCCGGAGAGCTCGGGCAGGGGCTCGTCGGCCATGCCGTCCCCGATGATGGCAATGTACTTCATGGTAATCCTCTGATCACTCCTATCGTTCCCAGGGTCGTTATCAGCGCGGCAATCAGGATGCCTGCGGCGATCGTCGGCAGTGCGTAGCGGAAGCGGATACCGAAGACGAACGCAGCGGCGCAGGCGGTCCAGGCCCCGGTCACCGGCAGGGGCACCGCGACGAAGGGCATGAGCGCGAGTGCCCCGTAGCGTTCGAACCGTTCGGTATGCCGGCGCGTCCGGGTGAAGAGCCAGGTAAAGAACCTCTCAAACAGCCCCGATCGGCTGCTGAGATATGCCGAGACCGGATCGAGCAGGAGCAGCAGGAAGACGACCGGGATGACGTTGCCGGTAAACCCGATTGCAAATGCCTCGAAGGCTGTGAACTCCCCGCTCGCGATCGCCGGCGGGATGGCGTACCTCGCCTCGACGAACGGCATCGCACTGAAGAAGAGCAGGAGAAGGACCGCGGTGATACTCATCCGTCACCTGCCGAGCATGGCACACGCCGCTGCACGCACGCTCTCCCGCGAGTTCGTCTCCGGCCTCCAGCCAAGCGTCTTCATCTTCTCGACCGAGAGCTGCATCCGGGGTACGTCCCCGACCCATCCGCGCACGCCGCCGGTAAACCGGTAGCGCACATCGGAGAGCCCCATCTCCTCGACGACGATATCTGCGATGCTCACCACGTCGATCCAGTCCTCAGAGCCGATATTGAAGATATTCACCGTATCGTCCGCATGATCCACGGCAAACTGCATGGCGCGCACGCACTCCTGCACCAGCAGGTAGGACTTCGTCTGCCTCCCGTCCCCAAGGATTACAAGCTCCTCCGGGTTCTGCCGCAGCTTCCCGATGAAGTCCCATATCACCCCGTGGTTGCTCCGCTCGCCGATGATGTTTGCGAACCGGTATATCCACGACCGCATATCAAACGAATGGCAGTACGACGAGATGAGCGCCTCGCATGCAAGTTTTGTCGCCGCATAGACAGAGATCGGCAGAAGCGGGGTGTAGTTCTCAGGCGTCGGTATCACGGACGCCTCGCCGTAGACGGTCGAGGTCGAGGTGAAGACCAGTTCCGGCACGCGATGGGCACGCATCGCCTCGAGCACACGGTGGGTCGCAAGGATGTTGTTGCTGATCTGGACGTCGGGGGTCACGGCACTCTGCCGCACATCAGGATCTGCCGCGATATGGTAGACCCGATCCGCCCCGGCGATCAGCTCCTGCCACCCGTCGCGAAGGAGGCTCTGCTCGATGAAGCGTATCCGCTCCTCTGCTATATGTCCGGCAAGATTTTCGCGGCTTCCGCTGCTGCAGTCGTCAATGACCAGCAGATCGTCCCCCCGCGCCGCCAGCGCATCCACCAGATGGGATCCGATAAAACCGGCACCGCCTGTCACGATTACAAACATCGTACACTAATATGCCTCCCATGCTATAGGATTATGCTATGTACATCGGGATAGATCATGGAACAACGGCCATGCGCTTCGCGTGCGATGGAACCGAGTTCAAGATCTCGCGTGAGGAGGCACGGGGTTTCCGGTACCAGGATCTCGAACGCCTCTGCCCTCTCTCCGAGATCGAGGGCGTGGCCGTCTGCTATTCCATGGGCGACAATATCAGCGCGATCACAAACATCAGGAAGGTCAGGAACCGGGGCGTCATCAGCAGGGACGGGGCAGGCAAGCATATCGGCGGGGGAACGCGGGTGTTTGACGAGATCGCAAGGAGCGGCCTTCCCGCCGTGGTGATCCCGGGACTGCACCGGGGCTCGCCCACCGATCCCCGCTTTAAGGCCTACTCCCACCAGGCAAGCCCGGAGAAGATCGGAATACTCTACGAAGCGACCCATGATCTCGGCGGCGACGTCGTCGTCTGCGATGCCAGCTCCAATACCGTCACCCTTCTCGCGTCAGGCTGCCGCATTGTGGGGGCATTTGACGCCTGCATCTTTGCGCCCGGCACGCGGCACGGGGCTCTCGACGTGGACGCGATCCGCCGGGTCGACCGGGGCGAGAGCACGGCAAACGAGGCGTTCCTCACGGCGGGCGTGGATTATACCCTGCCCCCGGAGGAGCGGACGGAGGCGATTGCGATGTTTGCCGCGATGGAATGCGCCGCAATGCTTCTCCTCAACCCGGAAGCAAGGGTGGCGCTTGCAGGATCCATGGCGCCCGCCATTGCACCGGGTGTTGAAAAGCTTCTTCTGCAGAAGGTCACTGTATACGATGAATGGTGTGCGGCCCGGGGGCTTGTGAAGATCGCCCGTGATGTCTTCCGGGGCAAAACCGGGATCCTCGGGCTCCCCGTAGACCTGTAGATTTATATTTATTAATCATGTAAAATTAAGAGGGGTTACGCGTGAGAGAGTTGCGAATCCATGGTAGAGGCGGTCAGGGCTCTGTGACGGCAGCAGAACTGATTGCAGTCGCCGCATTTGAGAGCGGCGTCTATTCACAGGCGTTTCCGGCATTCGGCGTGGAGCGGCGGGGGGCGCCCGTGCAGGCGTTCGTCCGCTTCAGTGACGGCAGGGTGCGCCTCCGAAGCCAGATTTATGAACCGGATTATGTGATTGTACAGGACAGCAGTCTCATCAGGAACGGAGGCGTCTTCGATGGCATGAAGGAAGGCGGGATTGCCATCATCAATACGGAGAAGCCTCCTTCCGATATCGAGGCCCCTGCGGGGGTGAAGGTGATCACCATCGATGCGACATCGCTGGCGCTTGAGGTGCTCGGGGTGCCGATCACGAACACCACCCTGATGGGGGCGTTTGCCGCGGCGACCGGCGAGATCAGGATGGATGCGCTCGAGAAAGCGTTGCGTGAACGGTTCCGGGCCGATCTTGCCGACAAGAACGTGACGGCGGCACGGCGTGCGTTCGAGATGGTCGGAGGCGCTGCCTGATGCCGCTTACCATCGGATGTGCGGCGAGGCCCGGAAAGGCGCGGCGGAACCTGACCGGATCCTGGCGGGTCTTCCGTCCCGTCTTCAGGCCGGAGGAATGCACGAAATGCGGCCTCTGCGCCACCGTCTGCCCTGAAGGATGCGTCATCGAGACCGAGGAGGGGACGTTTATCCCCGACTATGACTACTGCAAGGGGTGCGGCCTCTGCGCCGAGGAGTGCCCGGCAAAAGCGATCGAGATGGTGCAGGAGGAGAAGTAGATGCTGAAGATTACCGAAGGGTCGTATGCGGTGGCCGAAGCGGTCAAACTCTGCAGGCCGCAGGTGATCGCCGCCTACCCGATCACCCCGCAGACGCATATCGTCGAGGCGCTCGCCGAGATGGTGGCGAACTGCGAGATCGACGGCGAGTACATCACGGTTGAGAGCGAGTTCTCCGCCCTTTCCGCCTGTCTCGGCGCGAGCGCGGCAGGTTCCCGCGCCTACTCCGCCACCACGTCGCAGGGGCTTGCACTGATGTTTGAGGTCTGCTTCAACATGGCCGGCCTCCGCCTGCCCATGGTGATGACGATCGCCAACCGCGCCCTCGGGGCGCCGCTCTCGATATGGAACGACCATCAGGACACCATCTCCCTGCGGGATTCCGGCTGGTTCCAGCTCTACGCCGAAGACAATCAGGAAGCAACGGATCTCCACTTCATCGCATATAAGGTCTCTGAAGATCACAACGTCCTCCTGCCCGGCATGGTCTGTTTCGACGGGTTCATCCTCTCCCACACCTATGAGCCGGTCGATATGCCGGTACAGGAAGAGGTGGACGGCTATCTCCCGCCATTTACGCCATACCACCGGCTGGACGCAGGGGATCCGATCAGCATGGGCATGTATGCGACGCCCGAGTACTATATGGAGTTCAGGTACCAGATCCAGCAGGCCATGGAGCAGGCGGGCAAGACCCTCGTCGCTGCAGGAAAGGAATTTTCGGAGCATTTCGGCAGGGACTACGGCAGCCTTGTCGAGGGCTACCGGCTCGACGGCGCCGATACCGCGCTCATCGCCATGGGCTCCGTCTGCGGTACCATAAAGGATGCCGTCGACGAGATGCGCGATGCCGGCAGAAAGGTGGGACTGCTGAAACTCCGGGCGTTCCGGCCGTTCCCGGAGCGCGAGATTGTCGCAGCGCTCAATAATGTGAATACCGTCGCCGTGCTCGACAAGAACATCTCGCTTGGAAACAGCGGCGCCGCCGGCACCGAGGTGAAGGCGGCGCTCGCGGGCTCGGGGATTACCGTTTTGGACTATGTCATCGGTCTCGGCGGACGCGATGTGCGGAAGCGGGATATTGCCCGGGTCGTCGACCTTGCAGAAAAAGGAGAAGGAGACATGTTCTACGGACTGCGGACGGAGGTGCTCTGATGATGCAGGTTGAGGGAAAATGCGAACTCTTTGAGGCCGGTCACCGGGCATGCGCGGGGTGCGGCCCGGCGCTCGCCGCGCGGCTCATCTTGAAGGCTGCCGGAGAGAACACGATCGTCGTCGCCTCGACCGGGTGCATGGAGGTCTTCTCGACGCCCTACCCGGAGACCGCCTGGGGGGTGCCCTGGATCCACTCGCTCTTCGAGAACGCCGCCGCCGTTGCATCAGGGATCGAGGCGGCGATCAAGCAGCAGGGCCGATCCGAGAAGGTGATCTGCGTCTGCGGCGACGGTGCCACCTTCGACATCGGCATGCTCTGCATCAGCGGGGCGTTTGAACGCAACCACGACATCACCTACATCTGCTACGACAACGAGGCCTACATGAACACCGGGATTCAGCGGTCCGGCGCCACGCCGCTTGACGCGAGCACCACCACGAGCCCGGCAGGGAAGTGCTCGCTCGGGAACAAGCGGCCGAAGAAGGATCTGCCGCGGATCCTCGCCGCCCACGGGGCACCATACGTGGCGACCGCATCGATCTCCTATCCCGCCGACTTCGTAAAAAAGGTGGAGCGGGCGATAAATACCCCCGGAGCCTGCTACATCCAGGTGCACGCCCCCTGCTGCACGGGATGGGGGTTTGATCCCGGGCAGACGATCGCCATCGGGAAACTCGCCATCGAGACCGGGCTCTGGGTGAACTACGAGATGGTCGACGGCGTGGTTGCAAAGGCGAAGAAGGTCAGGAGAAAGCCGGTCGAAGAGTACCTCAAAGCCCAGAAGCGTTTCCAGCACCTCTTCAAACCAACCCCGAAGACAGAGGAGATTGCAAAGATCCAGGCCATGGCCGACGCGAACGCGACAGCCTACAATATCGACATCAAACTGAAACAAGAGCGGCAATGAAGGCGAGCCCGAAGAGCGCCATGGCAATGCCGCTCGCCTGCACCACTCTTTTATAGTGCTTCCCGAGCAGGGGCATCCCTTTCCCGACCAGAACGGCCAGCATGCCGAACCAGACCATGTCGGCAGCGATGTGCCCGACGAAGAACTCAACGTAGAGCGGGTGGAGCGCGAGGAACCCGACGCCGAACGTGAGCCACCAGATCCACCAGTACGGGTTGGCGATTGTCGAGAGAAGACCGAACGCCGCCGGCTTCTTCGTCTCTTCCTGGGCATTCAGGTGCCCGTCCGCCTGCCGGAACTGCTGGATGCCGAAGAGGATCAGGACGCAGGAGCCGATCAGGGCGATCCCGTGCGCGTGGGGGATCTCCCGAACTCCGTAGGCGATGGCGGCGACCATGGCCAGCTCGGGGACGCCGTGCCCGGCGACCAGCCCCGCCGCACGCAGGAGCGGCCGTCGGGTGCCTGCCCCCAGTACGTAGGCGGTCATCGGACCCGGCGCCGCCGCACCGGAGAACCCGATCAGGAACGACGGGATGAGCACCTCAAACATTCAGCCCCTCCCCCTCCCGAGCAGGTAGGGGAGGAGCAGGATGAAGCAGGCAACGAGCCATAGGCTGCCGAAGGCGTTGAAGAGGGTCTCGCGGAGGGGGCCGTAGAACCTGACCTCGACGTAGGACGCCCGCTCCCAGTAGACAGAGACGGATCCGTCCTCTTCCGCAGTGACGCTGCCTCCGGAGCTCACCCACCCCAGAAAGAGATGCCGCACGTCGAGGCCGGGTGGCAGGAGGACGGTCACGGCGTACGGTTCGTCGAGCGTCGCCTGGAACTGGTTGTTCGCTATGCTGCCACGGTAATGGACGGTGTAGTTGCCGGCGGGGAAGGCGATGCGATCGCGTCCCTGCCAGGTGTACGGGATCGTGCCGTTCTCACCCGAGACCTCCACCTCCTCGACCGGCAGCGGAATCTGTTCCCCGAATACGCCGAATCCCCGGAACGTGAACTCGTCACGGTCCTCTATCTCGATCGCGGCATGGTACCCCTTTCCGTCAGGCAGGATGGAGTACTCTGCATGCAGCGCTCCGGCAGGAGCGGCGAGGATTATAATCGCAATGCAGAGAGCAAGGATCGCAGATCCGCATCGATCTCGACTGGAGGAGCGCATTGTTTCACCACTGTCTCCGGATCTTTAAGAAGGTGCCCGGTCACCACGCAGACGATCCGCTCGTCCCGATCGATAACGCCGCGCTCCACCAGAGCACGCACGCCGGCGACCGATGCCGCAGACGCGGGTTCGACACCAATCCCCTCTTTCCGTGCGAGATCGCGCTGCATCCCGAGTATCTCCTCGTCAGTCACCGCAGCAGCCGTGCCACCGGTCTTCCTGATGGCAGCGAGCGCCTTTTCGGCGTTCACCGGTGCGCCGATACGGATGGCGGTCGCCACCGTCTCGGGATCGGGATCCGGCACGAGTTCTGCGAGCCCCTGTTCTATCGCATCCACGACCGGACGGGCGCCTGCCGCCTGTATCCCGGTCATCATCGGATACCGGTCGATCATCCCGAGGGTATGGAGCTCGGTAAGCCCCTTGTAGACCGCGGATATATTTCCCGCGTTCCCGACGGGGAGGACGAACCGATCCGGCACACAGCCCCCGAGCTGGTCGATCGCCTCAAACCCGATCGTCTTCTGGCCTTCGAGCCGGAACGGGTTCACCGAGTTCAGGAGGTACAGCCCGTGCGAGAGGCAGAGTTCGTGGACCATCTCGAGCGCCCGATCGAAGTTGCCGCGGATCGCGATCACCCGCGCCCCATGCATCAGCGCCTGCGCGACCTTGCCGAGCGCCACTTTGCCTGCAGGCAGGAGCACGACGGCCGGGATGCCGGCCTTCGCCGCGTATGCCGCGAGGCTCGCAGAGGTGTTGCCGGTGCTCGCACAGGCAACGCTCCTCATGCCGAGCTCGAGCGCCATGCTCACCCCGACGGTCATGCCGCGATCCTTAAAGGATCCGCTCGGATTCATCCCCTCGTGCTTGGCGTAGAGCTCAGAAACGCCTATCTCCCTGCCGATGCTTCTCAAGTGGTAGAGCGGGGTGCCCCCCTCGCGGAGGGTGACCGGCTCTCCCTGCACCGGCAGGAGTTCGCGGTACCGCCAGACCGAGAGGGGCCTTTCGCTCCACACATCTCTCGTGACAGCGAGATCGTCGAGCGCATAGGAGACGGTCAGCAGGTGGCCGCAACGCTCGCATGTATACAGGATTTGTTCTGGCGCATATTCTGCGGCGCAATGTACGCAGACGAGACGGTACATGAGAAATTGTTGGTTTTGCTGATACGTATAGATATGGGAGGGGCGCTACCACTGCACGCGGGCAGTTGCGAGGAAGGCTATCCAGAGGAGAATGAATGCGGCGACTGCAAGGATGATCCCCTCCAGCTGAAGGCAGGCGGCATACTGCAGCGCAAAAACGGCAGCGCCTCCTGCCGCCAGGACGGCAGCAAATCCCTTCGGGCGCGGGTCGAACCTGCCCGTCGCCTGGATCCGGCCGGAGATACGCTGCCTGCTCGCCGGAAAGAGCCATGCGACACCGCCGGGGGTGCATGAGTCCTCCAGCAGGTGGAGGAGGCAGCCGCCGAGGAACGACAGCCCGAAGACCGCCAGCGCCGCGTCCTGCTGCAATCCGGCGAGCGTGAGCCCCGCCCGGAGGTAGGCGAGGAGCAGGAGGGTCATCACCGCCGTTCCGGCAAATGAGTGGAGGAGGCCGCGGTGCTGGTGGCTGTAGATCTTCCGAAAGACGATCATGGTGAGCAGGGAGAGCGGATAGTAGATGAGGTACCTGATGGTGTAGCCGAAGATCGGGAGCACGACCGCAAAGGCGTTCAGGATCTGCCCCTTTACCCCTTTGACGCCATGTACCCGGGTATGAAAGATGGCCGCATCCCTGGCATCGGCGTCGGGTGCAAGCGAACCGATGAAGACGCCGAGGAGGGCGAGCAGGATCACGGCCGGCTCCAGGCTCATGGACAGGGGGGCGAGAAGGAGGCCGGCGCTGCAGAGGCTGATTGCCACATGTTGATCCCCCCTCATGGTATATCTCTATATAATTTAGAGCAATTTGTGATAAAGGTCACGTTTACGGTCTTTTTGCGCGGGTATCCGCTCCCGCGCCCGCACGATGCTGCCGGGATCAAGGCGGGCGAAGAGGAGCTCCTCGCCCGCCCCTCCCCTGCACACGGTCTCGCCGTCGGGATCGGCAATAAGGGAGTTCCCGCAGTATGCCCTGTCCGATTCGCCGCCTGCGGCGTTGATCCCTGCCACATAGTACTGGTTCTCGAGCGCCCGCACGGCGATGAAGAGCTCCCAGTGCCTGATCCGGCTGCAGGGCCAAGCGGCAGGCACCAGCACGCACTCCGCGCCGAGATCTGCGTAGACGCGAAAGAGTTCGGGGAACCGGAGATCGTAGCAGACGGCGATCCCGAAGGCCATACCTTCGACCAGAAACGTTGCAGCGCTCTCGCCCGGCGAATAATACCGATCTTCCCCACCCGGGGAGAAGAGATGCATCTTCGCATACCGGGCAAGCACCTCTCCGCCCGCACCGATTGCGACGGCGGCGTTGCGCGGCCTGCCGGGATGGCGCTCGGTAAAAGACCCGAGAACGGCTATACCGTTCTCCCGTGCGAGTCTGCAGAGCGCGGTTACCGTCGGTCCATCCGGATCTTCCTCCTGCGGCGGGCATACCGGCGACCATCCGGTCAGGAACTGTTCGTGAAAGCAGACGATCGACGCCCCTTCCGCTGCTGCCCGGGACGCGAAATCCGCCGCTTTCTCCAGGTTTTCTGCCGGGCTGCCACCCCGGGATGCCATCTGGGCGGCGGCGATCAGAAGGGTCATTTCTCCGCCGTGCCGCGCTCGCCGCGCCAGCTGGCATGGATAATCGCCCCTGCGCCGAGAACGACCAGCACGGCGAGCACCGGCAGGATGAACCGGGAATGGGGGAGCGGGCCATAGAAGATCCAGGTGCCGATAAGGACGCCTCCCGCAATGATGCAGAGGCTCGCAAGGACGGCACCGGCAGACGATACGTCGGGTTTCATCGTTTAACCACCAGCGAGCAGGGGGAATGCCGCCTTCAGCCCGTTTATCACGAACTGGACGGCGATGGCGATGAGCAGCATCCCCATCAGCCTGTTGACGGCGCGGTACTCCCGCTGCCCGATTCGCTCTGTAATGTATTCGGCGTTTATCATCATATAGTACGTGATTCCGATGGCCGTAACGGCCGAGAGGAGGACGATTGCTATCGCAAGGACTCCGGTGTCCATGGCGACGTTCATCAGAACGACTGCCGTCGTGATCGTGCCCGGCCCCGTGATCATGGGGATGGCAAGCGGCACGATGGCGATCTCATCGGCATCGATGCTCTCGTACTTCTCTGTCGCGGTCATCTTCGTCCGCGATGTCTTTGCATACACCATCTCCATGCCGATGCCGAAGAGGAGGATGCCGCCTGCAATCCTGAACGCTTCGATGGTAATCCCGAAGAGGGCCAGGATCCACCCGCCCGCGAGTGCAAATGCAAGCAGGACGATCAGGGCGAACCTGGTCGAGTCCCGGGCGACCAGCGCCTTTGCCGCAGGATCCATCCCTTCGGTGAGGGAGACATAGATCAGGGTGGCGGCAAGCGGATTGACTATGATGATGATGGACGAGAGGGTGAGCAGCGCAAACGTCAGGAGATCTGCCGCCATTACGCACATATGCGGCAGGGTCGGTAATAGCGCTTTCGTCGCGGCACGCCCCGGAGGCGTGGATATGTGCAGGATTGTCCGGAGGGAGCGGGTACGGGTGGCATCCCGGGGTGAGGGCGTCGTCCCCGCGCCGGAGCGTTTCACGTGGAAATCAACTCATCCCTGAAACTCGAAGGTTCAGGCCGATTTATTCATCTCGCTCCTGTACACGGATTCCGACCCCTTATCGCCCTGAGGGAGGCGGCCTTCTGGGACAGGGAGGCCCCCCCGGGCGGGGTGGGATGCCCCCCTCGGTCCACTGTCCGGGGATAGTCGGAGAAAACCGGATCCGGGGTATCGTATCGATATCCGCTCAAGAATTTCCATCCGTTGCGCCTGTGGCCGTAAAACAGCCTCATCGGCGTTTCATCAGTTGTGCCTGCAGCCTGAAGGGCAACATGTGAGCTTCATCGGTTAAACCTGAGGCAGCGCCTCATAGGGGTTTCATCGGTCGTGCCTCTGGACAGTTTCGGCCTCAGACCCGATTTCACAAAAAATCTCATTGAAACCGGAAATAAAAGCCGGATCATGGATTTTCATCGCCTGCACCTGCGGCCGATTCCGGCCTCACCCGCATTCTGGGACGTTGTCAATATATACGAATGCCAAAAGAGAAGACAACCTGCCCCGAGGCAGGCATGCCGCGGTGCAGGTCACTCGTAAAGGACGGCCTCGTCGATTCTGGTGTAGTCGACCAGTTCTTCAGGGGAAAAATGTATCCCGATCTCCCTCTTTGCGCTCTCTGGAGAGTCGGATGCGTGGATCACGTTCCGGCCGATATCGAGCGCAAGATCGCCGCGGATGGTGCCGGGCTCGGCGGCGGCGGGATTCGTTGCGCCGACCATCTTGCGGACGATCGGAACGATATCCTTTCCCTCCCAGACCATCAGGAAGCAGGGACCGCTCATGATATACTGGCGCAGGGTGGGGAAGAAGGGTTTCTCGAGATGCTCGCGGTACTGTTCGGTGACGCGGGCCTCCGGCATCATCTCAAGCCGTGCCGCCGCCATTTTCAGGCCCTTCGCCTCAAGGCGGGAGACGATCTCGCCGACGAGCCCCCGCTGCACGCCGTCCGGCTTGACCATCACGAAGGTGCGGTCCATCAGGCATCACTCTTTGCCGCGGGCCTTCCGCCCGGCGCTCGTCCACGCAACACGGCGCGGCACCCTGCCGAGCCGGTAGTTGTTCTGGCACTTCGTGCTGCAGAAATACAGGATGCTCCCGTCTTTGCGGACGAACATCTTCCCGGTACCGGGCTCGAGCCGCCCGCCGCAGAAGTTGCACGTATGGGTGTCGACCACTCACATCACCGCCGCGAAAGCTTCTTGGCCTCGCGCTCCGTCTCGAGCAGCGAGAGGATATCCCCTTCGCGGATCGGCCCCACGGTGTTCCGTGTAATAATACGCCCTTTATTCGGGCCCTCGAGGATACGGCACTTCACCTGCTGCGCCTCGCCGTGCATGCCGGTGATGCCGATGACCTCGATCACTTCTGCGGGCGTTCCGTCGGTTGCCATAACTCACTCATCCTCTCAGTGAACTGATCTGTTTTGCAATGTCCTCGACGAGCTCTTTTGCCTTGCCGGGTTTGACGATTGCAGCAGCCGCCGACCCGACATCAAGGCCGCTTGCCGCCCCGATATCGTTCTGCTTGTTGATATAGACATACTGGATCTGCTTCTCGTCGCAGAGCGGCGGCAGATGCATCACGATCTCTTCGGGCTCGACATCGGCACCGATGAGCACCAGCTGGGCGATGTTGCGCTCGATGGCCTTTGTCGCTTCGTTGGATCCCTTCTTGATCTTCCCGGTGTCTCTGGCGATCTCAAGGGCTTCAAGCGCCTTATTCTGGAGTTCGTCCGGGACGCTAAATTTCACGTATATCCTTGCCATAACTCACCTCATTCAGGAGCGTAGTCTCCTTCATCATTCATCAGTCGATGATCGAAGTAGCTATATTATTTCATCAGGAGGAGGGATAAAGGTTATTGAGCGAGGCGTCCCCTTCAGGGAGAATTCTCCATCTCCGGCACCGTTTCCCGCATAATTTGGCATGGAGTGGATCCGGGGCGGGACTGCAGAAGATCGCGGGGCCAGAACGATGAAGACCGATATGTAACGTTTATTCCCGCTACGGGCGCGGCCATGCGCATGAGAACAGATGAGTCCGCGCCACAGGCATACAGCAGGAACATGGCGGGGCTGCTCACCACCAATGTTCATATACAACCAGGCCGGCATCTGTACATGGAGGGCTCTCGCCGCTTGATTCTTTGCTCCCGTACACGGCTTTCCACAGACTATCCTCACGGGGGGAGGGGGTCTCCCCCTCCCCTGTCCCCACCCTTCCGGCGGTTGTTACCCGGTCCACTATCCGGGGATAGTCAGAGAAAACCGGGCCCGGATTATCGATGCAGGCTCAAGGATTTTCATCAGTTGCGCCTGTAGCCCCCCTCGGGGGCTTCATGGGCGCTTTATATGAAATCCCGCATGAAGTCCCCAGTGATCCGCGG
>JAHKLN010000020.1 GCA_020854755.1 Methanomicrobiaceae archaeon
GAGACCCCTCCCCCGTGAGGATAGCCGGTAAAAAGCCGTGTACGGGGGCGGATTGATTCGGGCAACCTGAATTTATGAGTATCTATCCTGGCATGATGTTCCCATGAAAATCCCTCCCCGTACCAGGGGTACTCTCCCCGTAGTCGAAATCCGGCCGGAATCTCACTGCATCCTGTCGTTGTTCATTGGTTAAGCCTGATGCAGCGCCTCATCTGTGTTTCATAGGAACATGGATGGTGAGCATCATCATCCGCTTTCATTCCATATGCCTGTGCCCTTCGGGAACTCATCTCGTTCAGTGCGAAAATCCACTAATCCGGTGCAGACATCCTGGATCCGGTATTATTCGGCTGGTCTGGTGTAAAGGCCATCCCGAAAGGCAAGGGCTTCAGGGTGGTGTGCATCTGGGATAGGGTAGCCATGCGGGCATGGGGGTATTTATACTATCCACGCATATATTGTGTCGCAGAATTACCATCTGCATAGGTAATCAAATGGAAAGAAGAAATTATGGCGGTCCAAGAAATTTTGGCGGTTCAAGAAATTTTGGTCCCCGGGAAATGACGAAAGTAGTCTGTTCAGACTGTGGAAAAGAGTGTGAAGTGCCGTTCAAGCCAACCGAAGGAAGACCGGTATACTGCCAGGACTGCCTTCCAAAGCACAGAAAACCAAGATTCTAGATTCTAGGATTAATATCCTAACTTTTTTCTTCAAAATTCTCAATCCTGCACAGCCATGGCAGTCCCCTTTACCAATAATCCGTCATCTGCCATCCTGATACAGGATTCAACTTATCGGTGAACGCCGGCCTCAGGCAGATCGAGAGCTGGGCACTGATAGCTATCCCGCGCTCACGGAACGGTGCCGATTCCATGCCCGAAGTCTATCCGGAGTTCAACCGGTATATTTGTTCTGGAGTGCCAGATCCCGTTCTAGGTGTGTGAGGATGCAGGGCGATGGACCGACAGGAGATCAGAAAAGGATTCAGAGGTCTCCGGGCTGATCGTTCGGCCTCCATCCCTGATGCGCTTCCGGGCATCCGGATCTGAAACCGTGCTCCTCCTGGCGAAAAGAACGAGCTTCCAGTATGGATGCAGGATGGTGAAATCCCTTATTCATGGCGTTGCGGCATCTTCAGACGCCTCCGCCTCCAGGGGCGCCGCCTCGTGCTGCGCATGCGCGGCATTACTGCTGAACCTGACGATCCATGCGCCGATAAACGGCCCTTTCAGAAGAATCCTGCTTGAATAGGTAAACAATCTTTCTTTCTGTCCGGGAAGATGGATCCGGCAGTTGAGGCAGGATACGGCTTTGCGCTTCTGCAGAGATGTAATCGCATGTCTGGTCTGCGCCTCTCCCATGAGCGACATCAGAGACATCAAGTACAGGCGGGATGCATTCGATCCCAGTACCTCCTCCCGCCTGATGCTGAGCATCTCCTGCAGTGATTCGTTCAGCCAGCGAATCGTCAGATTTCTGTCCAGAATGAGGATACCGTCGCGCAGCTCATCCAGCATCTGGAATGCTAGAGGTACGTCTGTAGCCAATGCATCGATTGTGTCTACTTCAGCATCAGGCTCTCCATACATTCCTGAAGAACAATTACCGGTACAGGATATAGTTCTTATGCATTGGAAAAATCCAGTACTGCTGTTGGAAATGCATCATGACTAAACGTAGTATTTTTGTATCGATTCCAGGTAAAACGCCTACTTTCAGGCTGCACACATAAGCATTACTATCTGGTTTTTCAAGGGGAAGGGGGCTTTCGCAGATAATGCATGGAGCTGTATCTTATCCGGATAAGCGGCTGTCCAGGACCGGTCCGGGTTGCGGGCTGATGGGTGTGACATGGTGGACCTCCATAGGTACAGCACCCTCACTTCAGGGAGCAGTGGTTGACAAAAGGCCATCCCGAAACCGGGTATGACGCCTTGTGGGCTGCAGGCCAAATCTACGGAGATCCATGAACCGGATAGAGGAAACCGGCCCCGGAGTATCGATATCCGCTCATGAATTTTCATTCGTTGAGCCTGCAGCCCCTTCCCGGGGCTTCATACGCGGTTTCCTATGAAAATCGAAACGGATTCTGCCATGAAAGGTTCTTATCGCTCAAAACTTTACGCCTCCGTACATGGCTTTCCGCCGGCTATCCTCGCAGGGGGAGGGGGAGACCCCCTCCCCTGGCCGCACCCCCGTTGAGATGCGTCCCTCGGCCCGCGGGAATGGGAGGATCAGAGGAGAAAACCGGACTCCGGGCTTCTATACCACATTCAACGATTATCATCGGTCGTGCCTGTCGCCAGATAACGGCCTCATATGTGTTTTCAATGAATAACCGCAGAAATCGAAAATAAAGACTGCTTCTCGACATTCATCAGTTGCGCATGCTGCCCGCGGGGATTCATGTGCGTTATTATGCAGAGCGCCATCCCGTCGATCGAAGGAACTATGTGTTTCCCTGTGGTATTACCGTATAGAGGCTGGTGGCATGAAGATTCTTGGCATCAACGGCAGCCCGCTCGGCAGCCAGAGCAGGACACTGAAGCTGGTGAAAGCCGTCCTTGACGGCGCGCAGGGTGAGGGGGCAGAGACAGAACTGGTTGACGTCTGCAGTCTCGACATCAGGTACTGCAACGGGTGCGCGGTCTGCTATGCAAGAGGCGAATGCACTCATGACGATGATTTTGCTGACCTGTATGAAAAGATGCTTGCGAGTGATGGCATCGTCCTCGGATCGCCGAACTATATCAACTCGGTTACCGCGCAGTTAAAGACCCTGCTTGACCGGATGGCGGACGCAATCCACTGTCAGGCATTTTCCGGCAAGTATGGATGCGCCGTTTCCACGGCAGGAGGATCGCGCTCAGACGATGTGGTGGCATACTTAAACGACGTCCTCCTCACGCTCGGTGCCACCACAGTCGGCGGGGTCGATGTGGTGCTGGGCGAAAACCCCGAAGAGGCGCTCGCCCCTGCAGAGAACAGGGCGTACGAGCTGGGGAAGAAGCTCGCCCGTGCGATACGGGACAGGACGACGTATCCCGATCAGGAGGAGTTCCATGCAGAAATGAGGGATCGGATGGTTCGGCTGGTGATGCGCAATCGGGATCGCTGGCACCATGAGTATGAGTATCTGCGGGAGATCGGTCATATCAGGGAGTGAACACCGAGCCGTCAAAAGAGACCGGAGCGGGGGCTATCGGTGGAAAACCCCTGGTCTCCGGCGATGCGAACTTTTATTGTGGCGCGCCCTGTATATCGTTGCTGTATGGATGCCCCCGCCATCACCCGGCTGCCTGCAATCGTCGATGCGCTTGCGCCCGCAGACAGGGAACTCTTCTCCCGGTTATATTCTTGCTACCTGGTAACCGGGCGGCTGATCCTGCCCGATCAGATACGGTCAAGGGCGCGCCTGAGATTCGGGGAGGTCGAGTCACAGCAGATTGTCAGGGTGACGAACCTGCGCACCTGTGAGAGCGCTCTCTTCAACTCTCTGCGTGCAATACGTCCGTTCCAGACGCCGAGGAGCAGTCATGTGAAGGAGACGGTGGCACGGGCAGGAGAAGGGCCGTTCGCCCGGCCGCTCGAGGAGACGCCCTGTGACACATTCGGCAGAATTGAAGGTGCACACACGATTACAGCGAGCAATGTTGCAAAATACGATTACCTCCATGCCCTGATCATTTTTAAGGATCCGGATCCCTTCGTCACCGATGAGGCAGTTATTGCCGATATGCTGGATGTGGCGATGCGGTGGTATCAGGAGGCGCACAGGGCGTGCCCTGCCGCAATTTATCCATTTTTCCTCTGGAACTGTCTCTGGCGGGCCGGAGCAAGCATCCTTCACGGCCATGCACAGACCCTGATCACGCATGTTCCCTACAGTACGCAGATATGGATGGATACAGTGCAGAAGCGATACCGGCAGCGGTATGATGCGGATTATCTTGAGGATCTTGTTGCCGTGCACGAGATGCTCGGGCTCGGCATGAGGTGCGGCAAGGCACGGGTGATGGCATATCTCACACCGAAAAAGGAGCGTGAAGTCTTCCTGATTGCCCCGAAGCCTGCAGACCTTGCGCCGGCGATCAGTGAGACCCTTCTCTGCTACCGGCGGATGGGGGTCGAGAGTTTCAATGCCGCGATCTTCATGCCGCCCATCGGCCAGGACGGCACCTGCTATGCGCGGATCGTCGACCGGGGCGATCTGTCCTCCGTGACATCCGATATCGGGGGAATGGAGCTCTATGCGGGCACCGCCGTGATCGCGGCCGATCCGTTCCGATTGATAGAGCAGCTTGGGGGAGGGTGAAAGGCTGTCCCGTGGCTCTCCCGGCATCTGAACCTTCAGGACAGTTCCCCCGATTCCGACCATCCCGGCATTGGCGGAAAATCGACAGTACGTCTGCCGCTTCCCGGGATCGTCTCGCGGACGGGAACCTCCTGCCAATGAGAGCCTGAAGAGACCCAAAGCCTCCAGGATGTCACTCCTTCCCAAGGGTATCCGGACGGCCAAAGCATTCCGGAATACCGCCTGATCGCCGGAAGCTGATCAGGAGACCAGGCAGGTCTCCTCCAGCACCTTCCGGTACGTATCGAGCATCCTTTCGGCAATGGCGCTCCACCGGAAGTTATGCTCCACTTTCGTCCTCCCCCTTCTGCCTATCGAGGTGATCCGCTCCGGACATCCTGCTACCTGAGCAAACCCTCCCGCAATGCCGGCGGGATCCGGATGAACTTTGATGCCGTCCATCCCGTGATCGATATTCTCGGAGAGTCCGCCGACATCGGAGGCAATGACGCACCGCCCTGCACTCCATGCCTCCAGAAGCACCAGCCCGAACGGCTCATTCCTGCTCGGGATCACGACGAGGTCGCTTGCATTGAGCAGAGGGACATATGCAGTGTCCGATAGGAAGCCGAGGAACGACACGGGGAGCGAACGGGCTCGTGACTCGAGATCCGGCCTCATGTTGCCGTCCCCGATAAACACCAGATGACCTCCTTCGCAGTGATCCATGATTCCCGGCACTGCATCGAGGAGGAGATCGGGCCCCTTCTGGTACGTGAGCCTCCCGACAAAGAGTATGAGGGGATCTGCATTGTTAAGCCCATAAGCGGTCCTGACTGCAGAAGGCTCGACGGACGCCGTGAACTCGGACGGCACCACACCGTTGGGAACAACATCAATCTTCCAGTCAGGAATGGCATAGAGGCGCATGGCCTCATCCCGGAGAGCAGATGAGACGGCGGTGATCCGTTTTGCGATGAAACTTCCATACCATTCCTTTCCGGAGATCTTCTGAAATTCCCACCACTCGCCGATATGGTTTCCGCTGCGCCCGAACTCGGTGGAGTGGAAGGAAAAGACAGTCGGCCTGTGCCGGAGGCGATGAAGCGCATCAACTACGTGCCAGTCATGAAAATGCAGCAGATCAAAGGATGGGGCATCGTGCTGCCGGAACTGATCGACCATGATCCTGCTCATATCCGAGCAGTACGCAATGATATGCTCCCCCTTGGGCTGGCAATAATGGTACTGCACGGAATTTATTTCGGCATCGGTTCCGCTACCTCTCGTAAAGAAATGAACTTCATGACGTTTCGCGAGTGTCTCTGCAAGGTGCGTTGCAGCATTGGCAAGTCCGCCGACCCGCTCCGCATAGAGCGACTCCCAGCAGAAGAAGGCTATCTTAAGACTTTCCATGAATATCTCCCCAACCGCTTATGCACTGACGAACTCTTTCTTCCGCTCACATACCGACGAAGGACGAAAGAGCCGATATCCGGCAACGGTAACGGTGTCCGACTTCGCCGAAGAATCTGATCCCGATAATCCGCCCTCAAATCTCGCTGTATATCGCAATATCGTGCGAAATTGTCGGTTATTCGTTCATCCGGCAGACAGTCGTGTGCCTTTTATATACAATCATGAGAGATATAGTTTTCTCGCAGCAGATGGCGACCCCCTATCCGGGCCGGCCTGCCGCTATCTGCCCGGATCAGGGGATATGAGAGCATGAGGCGGATGGTAGAGGGGTTTTAAGGCTCAAAGATTCCCTGCAGCCGCTGGATCAAGTTTCTTCCATGCGACCCCATCCAGTAGAGTTTCTCGCACCGGGGACACCAGTAGAACTCCAGATTCCGATCCTGCCGCGGTGCGTACGTGGTCTGGCTGATCTCCTCGGGTGTGGCGGGACGAAGCCGGCAGTTGCAGAGCGAACAGCGGTTCATCCTGATCCTGGGCAGGATGCACCCCAATACGACGAGCATCCGCACCTGCTCGACAACATCGGCGGATCTGATATAGATCGCCCGTTCACCGCCCCTGCGGGCGAGTTCTCTGTCCCGTGTCAGCAGGATGCGGTTGTCGCGGCCAGCCATCTCGAGAAGGAGCGTGTCTTCACGGTTGTTGCCGTGGGGCAGGCTGTTTGCACTCACCGTATCGTACCCCATGAAACGGAGATAACGGGTGAGGGTCCCGAGCATCCTGTCGGTCAGGAAGCGGTAGCCATCGCAGTCAGCGTCTGGTGATGTGGGAGACATATGGAATATATTCCCCGCAGCTCGTGCACGCATGGTCGTCGAGGGCTCGGAATCTGCTGCCAAAGCCGGTCCGTTCGATCAGGAGCGTCCCGCAGACCGGGCAGTAGGTGCTCTCATACCGGTGACCAAAGACGTTCCCGAGGTATGGGAAGCGTACACCGAGTTTTCTGGCATGTTCGTAGATCTTCTCAAGCGCTTCCACCCGGGTTGCACCGCGGTCACGCATCTCATAGTCGGGATGGAACCGGGTGAAATGCATCGGGATATCTGGGCCGAGGTGCTCAAGCACCCAGCGGATGAGGGCATCCATCTCCTCAATCGAGTCGTTCAGTCCGGGAATGACCAGGGTGACCGTCTCTACATGCATGCCGAGCTCTTTTGCAACCACGGTGGCGTCAAGAACCGGTTGAAGGCGGGCACCGCATACTTTCTTATAGAACTCATCGGAGAACGCCTTGATATCAACCCGGAACGCGTCCAGCATCGCGGACGCTTCCCGCAGCCCCTCCTCGGTGATGTATCCGTTGGTCACATAAACCGTGCCGAGCGCCTCCGAGCCGGCGGGCGGGCCCCGGTTGAGATCGACATCGCCGGGTTCCGTGGTGCCGGGACTCTCTCTCTTGGCAAGCGTGCCCATATCCAGCGCATACTCATGCCAGATGGTCGGCTCATTATACGTCCACGAGATACTCCTGCAACCTGCCGCCAGTGCCCTTCGCACGCCTTCTTCCGGACTCAGATCGCGAAGCCTGATCTGCTCGAGCGTCGGCTGCGATATATGCCAGTTCTGGCAGTGGCTGCAGTGAAAGTTGCATCCGATGCTTCCTATGGAATAGGAGAGCGTGCCGGGAAGAAAATGATACAGGGGCTTTTTTTCGATAGGATCGACCGCTTCGGAGCTGATCTTTGCGTACGTTGCGGCATAGAGTGTTCCGTTTCGGTTTATCCGTACACCGCAGATGCCCTGCTTTCCTTCACGGATGGTGCACCGGTGAGGGCAGAGCGAGCAGCGCACCGTGTTGTCTTCAACCCTCTGGTAGAGCCGCGCTTCATGCCTTGCCTCCTGCATATAATCACCTATAGGTCCTAGTGCGAAATCACCTATATAATGTCTGGCTAGGCATGAAAAGACCCTTTCAGGATCTCTTCCGTTCCTCCTCTTCGGTATCATACTCCACGATGAAAGACCCGCGATACCCGCAGGTTTTGCACCGGTAGATGAAACCCGCATACCCGCCGACCACGGCGTAGACCTCGGTGCTGTTGCAGACCGGACAGTGCAGCATCTTCAACAGGTATATGAGGGATACAGGAAAAAATAGTAGGTTGAGATGAAAACCATAGTGATATCGCTTGGCGGCTCGGTTCTCGTTCCCTCGCTCGAATCAAATAATGTCTCGAAATATGCATCTGTTTTAAAAACTATCGCAGAAAAGTGCCGGATTTTTGTGGTCGTCGGCGGTGGTGGCGAGGCACGCCGGTATATCGGTGCGGCAAGGCAGCTGGGCATCAATGAGGCGGCATCCGACGAACTCGGGATACTGGTCACCCGGATGAATGCGCGGCTCCTCGTCGGGGCACTCGGTACGGCCGCCTATCCCCGTGTTGCAGAGAACTATACGGAGGCGAAGGAATTTGCGGAAGCCGGCAAGATCGTCGTGATGGGCGGCGTGACCCCTGCCCAGACGACCGATGCGGTCTCGGCGGTCCTTGCAGAGAGCGTATGCGCCGATCTGCTGATCAACGCCACGTCGGTGAACGGCATCTACAGCGTGGATCCGAGGAAGGATACCGATGCCGTCCGCTACGAGCGTCTCACTCCGCTCCAGCTGCTTGAGATCATCTCCGGCTGCAGGCTCAACGCGGGCTCAAACATTGTCTTCGATATCGTTGCGGGAAAGGTTTTGGAGCGGTGCAGAATCCCGCTGCTCGTGCTGGACGGGCGTGATCCGGAAAATCTTTACAGAGCCGTCATTTTCGGGGATTTTATCGGGACAGTCGTGAGCGATGAGGGTATCTTCCCGTTACCGGTCTGATCTGCCCGTTATCTCATCGGCAACTATTTTTGCCTGGAGAGCGCATAATTAATGATTCACGGGGCAGTAGGGTAGCCTGGTCCATCCTAGAGCGTTTGGGACGCTTTGACGGCAGTTCGAATCTGCCCTGCCCCATTTCCTATGGACAGGGATGAGGCATGCACGATCTATCGCCTTCTTGTTCTGCAGTATCCGAGGAAATCCGGCGACGAGAATTTTATTCTCTTTGAAAACCCGTTTCAGGTACTTGTCCTCACGATACTCTCCGCCCAGACGACCGACCGGACGGTCAACCAGATTCGAACGTCTCTTTTTTTAAAGTATCCCGCGGAAAAAGACCTCGCCCGCGCCCGCCCGGAGGATGTGGAGGCGCTCATCCGGAGCTCGGGGTTCTTCCGGACCAAGGCGCGCAATATCATTGCAGCCGCGCAGAAGATCGTTGCCGATTTCGGGGGCGAGGTTCCGAAAACTATGGAGGAACTGCTCATGCTCCCGGGAGTGGGGCGAAAGACGGCAAATATCGTTCTGCACCACGCATTCGGCATCAATGCCGGGATTGCCGTGGATACCCATGTTGCGAGGGTTTCCCGCCGGATCGGGCTCTCGGATGCCACGACGCCGGGAAAGATAGAGCAGGATCTGACAGCGATCTTTTCGGCCTCTGTCTGGGGCGATATCAATTACCTGATGATACGCCACGGGCGGGAGGTATGTACGGCGAGAAGACCCCGGTGTGACGTTTGCGTCATCAGGCAGCTCTGCAGATACTACCTCGAGAGGCAGGAAGGGAGAGCGGAGCAGGATCGCTAGAGAAAGATCGCCCGGTATCCGATATACACGATTCCCGCCACAATTGCCGATGCCGGGATGGTCATGATCCATGCCGCAACGATCTCCCGCACGATGCCCCACTTCACAGCGGAGTACCCCCGCGTCGCGCCGATGCCCATGATGGCGCCGCTCGTTGCATGCGTCGTCGATACCGGAACACCGAACGCCGTCATGAGGGAGAGGACGCTTCCGGCAGCCGTTGATGCGCAGAATCCCTGGTACGGGCGGATCTTGGTGATCTTGTTTGCCATCCTGTCGATAACGCGCCACCCTCCAAGGAGCGTCCCCAGGGATATCGCTCCGGCCGATGCGATAATGACCCAGAGCGGCACCACAAACTCCGAGATCAGGCCTCCGGCAAGGAGGAACGCCGTGATCATACCCATAGCGTTCTGGGCGTCGTTGCTGCCGTGTCCGATGGACTGCAGGGAACCTGAGAATATCTGGAGATGCCTGAAGATGCCGTTCAGCCGCCTCGGCGGAAACCGGGCTACAGTGCGGACGACGATTATGCCGAAAGCAAATGCGCTGATGAGCCCGAGCATGGGGGAGACCACGATAAAGACGACGACTGCCAGCAGGCCGCTTATCGGGAGTGTGCCGGTCGCAATAAGCAGCGGTACGGTCAGTGTAAATCCGACGAGCGCGCCAAGCCAGAGGTAATTGGCCCAGTTCTCACCCTTGAAGGAAGCAATAGCGGCTAGCGCCAGGGCGCCGAGGGCTGCACCGAAAAGACAGTATATCGCCAGTAGTTCCACCACGACGATATCTGGCCAGAGAATCCCCCCGATACCTGCCGCCGCTATGCCGGAGCCGAGCAGCCCTCCAATCAATGCATGGCTGCTTGAAACCGGTATGCCGAAATACGACGTGACAAGGATCCAGAGGACCGATCCGATCATGCCCGCAAAAATGATGTGAGGGGTTAACAGGGCGGGATCAACGATTCCGCGCCCGATCGTCTTCGCTATAGCGGTCGTAAAGAGGAGCGGCCCGAGCAGGTTGAAGACAGCGGCAAGCCCTACTGCCTGCAGCGGCGTTAAGGCCTTGGTAGCAATGATGGTGGCGATGGAGTTGGCGGCATCGTTTAAGCCGTTTGCAAAATTGAATAGCAGTGCGATGAGAATGCCGAGGATGATGATGATCTCCATGTCATTCACGAGTGACGGATGGCGATATCGCTCAGCACGTTTGCAGCATCTTCACACTTATCGGTGGCAATCTCGAGGTTCTGGTAGATGTCTTTGAGTTTGATGATGCGTATCGCATCTTCGGTCTTGAAGAGATCCATGATTGCGTGACCCAGTACCGTGTCGGCGACGTTTTCCAGTCTGTTGACCTCGATGCAGCGTCTTTCGATATCTGATGGATTCCTGATCGTCCGGATGCCTTTCACCGCTCCCTCGAGCTCTTCCGTGCTCACCTGAATAAGTTTTGCCAGTTCGATCATGGGGGCATCCGTTTCTGTAATGCTGTAAGCGTACATCTGCTGCGTTGTTCCGTCGATGTAATCGAGAATGTCGTCGAGCGCTGATGCGAGCCGCGAGATCTCTTCGGGCTCAAGGGGCGTGATGAACGTCATGTTCAGCTGCTCGTAGATCTCATGAGTTATCCCATCCCCGATATGCTCGAGCTCCTTCATCTGGCGGCATCTGTTCTGGACGTCGGTAAAATCCTCCACGAATACGACAAGAAAATCTGCGGCAGCTTTCACTGTTTCTGCCATCCTATCGAAGAGATCGAAGAAGATTCTGTCCTGAGGGATAACCCACTCTTTTATTCCCAAAGTTATCACTATCGCTCGTTGTTCTCTATCTGAGTCGTGGGGGATAGTTAAAAAAGGGATCGATCCTGGCATTTGGCGGGTGATTAGAAAGACAGGATAATGTGAATAATGTGGCAGAGAGAAGAGCAGGGGCAGGCAGTCGGTCTTCCCGGCAATGATGGGATGATGTGCCGGTCTGTTGCGATGCCTGCAGCGTACGGCTCAAGCAAGGTTGTGCACCAGGAAAACACCTCGACACTGCCGGTTGTTTACTGCTTTCAAACTGTCCCGCCTGCAGATATCATGGATCTCCCGGGCATATGCCTGAGACCATCACGGAACACGCCTCCCGGGCTCGATTTTCAACGCAATTTTCACATGAACTCTCATGCAACGGGGATCGGTGCAAGCGCAGCCATGAAAATCTTTGAGTTCTGTGCCGACACCCCGGGTCCGGTTTCTCTCCTCTGGTTCTCCCGGGACAGTGGACCGAGAGGGCAATCGCCAGGGGGAGGGGGAGACCCCCTCCCCCTGTGAGGATAGGCAGTGGGAAGCCGTGTACGGGACTGAGCTGAGTTAAGCGCCAAAAACCTTCTATTTCAGAAACCGAACCGATTTTCATGTGAAACCGCCTATGAGGCCATTTTACGGCCACAGGCGCAACTGACGAAAATACTTGACGCTGCACAGATACTCCGGATCCGGTTCTCTCCGGCTATCCCGGTACGGTGAACCGCAGGAAGCATCTCCAAATGGGTGGGGACCGGGGAGGGGATCTCCCCATCCCCGAAGCCCCCTCCTCCCGGGGCGATAGCCGGCGGGGAAGCCGTATATGCATGTACTGAAGCGTCGCATGGAATCGTCGCGAACAAAGCAGCGAGAATCATCTATCCCCGAAACTCGCTTGATTTTTATGGGAAATTCCACTGCGGGAGGGCTACGGTCGCTCCCGCGAGGCGGTGGCCGAAATCCCGCGCCGGCGCGTTTATGGCCCTGAGGACGGTGATGGGTGCCCAAAACGCTGCGGTCTGCGGACCGTTCTGCGCTATATACAATCCCTTTCGGGGCCGGCATGATGCCCCTGCACCCGCGCAGAATAGCTGTCAAATCCGGAAAGATGCACCATCCCTCGACCAGGATATTCCTTCGCTCGGCCTGTCAGGAGCACTGAAACAGGTCTGTCGATGCCATGCAGGCCGACGGGAGATGAGTGCTGGACTGGATTACAGGGATAAGGGATAGGGAAAGTATTTATCGTACATCGCAGGACAGCTGGCACCTGTTGTATGGCATTGGCAGGAATCGTTTCGAGCATTGCTGCTGATCTCGGAGAAATCTTTCTTTATATCGGCATGATATCATATCTGCCGCTCCTGGTCGCCCTCTTCTTCCACGAGATCAGCATGCTCGGACCGATGGCGACTGCGCCTGTCGCTTTCACCCTCATCGGGCTGCTCCTGATGCGCATTAAAAAGGCAGAAATAGAGATTCCGCTCAGCGTCGCGCTCGGTTCGGTCGCCCTGATCTGGCTCGTCTCGTCACTTGTCGGTGCGCTTCCGTTCGTCTTCGGCCTCGGCATGCCCTATACCAGCAGTGTCTTTGAAGCGATGTCTGGCTGGACTTCGACAGGCCTCTCACTGATGCCTTCTGTTGACGATGCGCCCCGCACGCTGCTCTTCTGGCGATCGCTTACGCAATGGCTTGGCGGCATCGGAATTGTCGCGCTGACCACTGCAGTGGCGAGCCATTCAAGCCTCACCCATTTCAGGCTCTATCGGTCCGAAGGCCGATCCGAAGCGTTTATGCCGAGCGTGGTTGCAACGGCGATGGCGATGTGGCGTATTTACGTCCTTCTTACGCTTCTCGGGGTAGGGCTGATACTCCTCTCCGGTGTTCCGCTGTGGGATGCGGTGAACATCGCCATGACGGCCATAGCAACCGGCGGGTTCTCGGTCCACTCCGCCGGAATCATGTACTATCGCAATCCGCTTCTCGAGGTGCTGATCATCCCGATCATGATCGCCGGCGCGCTCCCGTTCAAGGTGTACTACCTCATGTACCACAGGAAGCGGCTCGGATTATTTGGAGACGCGCAGGCGCACCTGCTCATCGCCCTGATCCTGTTCGGGTCAATGGTAGCGATGTATGATCTGATTGTATTGACCTCCACCGCCACTATGGACGCACTCCGGCAGAGCCTCTTCACAATAACGAGTGCAGCGACCTGCACCGGGTTCAATAACGCCGATCCTTTCCTCTGGCCCAGTGTCACCGTACTCTTCATCTCACTCTTCATGCTGATCGGCGGATCGTCGGGGAGCACCGCAGGCGGCATCAAGCTCTCCCGTGTCATTCTGAGTTATGAGATGCTGATCTGGTGGTTCCGCCGGCTTTATAGTAGCCCGAGAGCGCACAGGGCCCTCCGGCATGAGGGAAAACCGATAGAGCACAGGATTGCGGAGTACGAGATATCAAAGAACGCCCTGATCGTCGTCATCTTCGTTCTTGCCGTCTTTGTTGCAACGCTCGTGGTTCTGCATTTTGATCCGTCGGGTACTTTAAGTTCCAGCGACGTGCTCTTTGACGTTATCTCAGCCATGTCAAATGTCGGGCTTTCAACAGGGTATGTCAATCCCGGTATGAGCACGGCATCACAGTGGATGTTCATCTTCCTCATGTGGTTCGGGCGACTGGAGGTGATACCGGTCATGGTCGTGGTTGTGGGGCTGTACAGGGCAATAACAGGGTAATCCCCCCCGAGTCGCTTACTCCTGCTCTCTTCGCCCGGCACGGGTACGGTCATCTCGCGATCCAGAGGATGCCGGATCGCCAACGGATGTTACTGCCGAAACACACATGAGGCGCTGCCTCAGGCTTAACCAATGAAACTCACATGTTGCCCTTCAGGCTGCAGGCACAACTGATGAACATTCTTGACGCTGCACAGACGCTCCGGGTACGGTTGTCTCTGACTATCCCCGGACAGTGGACCGAGGGGGACATCCCGACGGGGGAGACCCCCTCCCCCCATGAGGATAGCTGGGGAGTAGCCGTGTACGGGGGCGAATTGATTTGAGTGGCGAAAGCCCTCTATTTACAGATGCCGGCTTGATTTTCATGGGAAAATCGAATATCCGGGTTGAGATTCGCCTGATCGGGTTTTCCCCGGAAGTCCGGTTCCCGTTGACTGAGGGGAGTATCCCACCCCGCAGGCCGCCTTTCCCGGGGGGGATGGGCGGTGGAAAGCCGTGTACGGGAGTGAAACGAGCGGAACAGCCTGAATCTCTGAGTTTCTATCAGAACATGATTCGCACAGGAGCGCAGATGTCAATCCCCTGGAAGCTGCAGGCGCAGCATATGGTCATCGATCAATCGAGTGCAGGAGAGGCTGGCGGTGATTCTGCTCCCGGTTGATCGTGGCAGGCATCGTCCTTTGCCCGAACGGAGGAGAGACCCCCCCCTCCCGATGAGGGATCCTCTTCACCCCCGCATGTTAAAACGGCCAATAAGCTCCTGATCTGCATGAATACGCTACTCGCGGGATTTCTCTCCGACATACCATCCGATCGCCATGCCCACAACAGCGCCGATAAGTACGCCGGGGAGCCCGAGCAGCAGCAGCCCGAAGATCATCCCGAGTACGGCGCCGACGCCGGCGTAACCGCCGATTATCCTGTCCATACTGCATTCTTCAACTGCACTGCTCAAATAGCCTTTGACCAGAGATGCCGGATCACGATCCCCTCACCAGAGGCCGAGGTACCAGGCGGGCTATCGTTTCAAAAAAGGGGAGTGCTATCGTGGCTGGATGAACCAGCCGGTCTTCGTCTCGTCGAGGATGGCCGCATCGTTCTTCTGCGTAAGCAGGCTGACGACGATCATGGCTACCGCAGAGACAGTGAGCGCGTAGAGGCTGAAGTGTACGGGCAGTTTTGCCACGAACTGATGCCAGTACCCAAATACCCCGGCCGATACGAGCCCGAGGGCCATGCTTGCGATTGCACCTTTCGTCGTAGCCCCTTTCCAGTAGAGCCCCGCGAGGAGAGGGACGGCAAACGTTGAAAGCATGACGCCGATACCCATCCAGATCAGCCATGCGAGCAGGGCAGGCGGGTTGACGGCAAGCAGGAGCGTGCCGCCGGCAGCGAAGACGACGGCCACCTTGCTGACGAGCAGCACTTCCTTATCAGGGGCTTGTGGACGGAAGATGTTCTTGTAGACGTCCCATGCAAACATCGTGCCGATCGTGAGTATCAGGCGATCGGTGGTGGACATCACTGCGGCAAGGACGATCACTGCAAACAAAGCCCAGATCACCATGTTCGGCATGGCAAACTCGACACCGGTGACGAATGCAAAGTCTGCCGCATTCGGAACCTCCGGCATGACGACCGCTCCCTCCTCGACGAGCGCCCGCACAGAGAATCCGGCGAACTTCACGAGGAACATGACGACTCCATATATGGCAAAGGCGACGAGGGGCGCCCACTGGAAGTAACGCGCCTCTCTTGCGGCGAGGACGTTATTGATCACGTGCGGAGCACAGGCGAGCCCGATCGTCAGGAGAAGGCCGAAGGATATCAGGAACTCAGGGGTGGCATAGGCGTAGGCCGCATAGGCCGGAGACGGGTACCAGGGCTGGACGAAGTTCGGGTCCACGCTTGCGAGGACCTGACTGACGTGGGTGAGTCCGCCGGCTTTGATGATCACCATCGGCGCCATCAGGAGGACTCCGATGATGAGAATGATGCCCTGCACGAGCGTCGTCCATGAAACGGCATACAGCCCGCCGATGACGGTGTATGCGGTGATAATGACACCGGCAATGAGCAGTGCCTGCCAGTGCTGGATCGCAAAGAGCCATGCCAGCACGATGCTGATTGCGGTGTACTGTCCAACCAGATAGATGACCGATACAATGATCCCTGCAACAGCGCTCATGCCTCGCATCGCCGCCGGGCTTTCGAATCGATGCGCAAAATAGTCCTGTACCGTAAGGTATCCCCGATCCCTGCCGACATGATGCAGTTTCACGCCAAAGACGATGATGCAGAACGCCGCTGCAAGCGGTACGAATATCTGCTCCCATATTCCCGGCCACCCCGAGCTGAACCCGAAACCGGCGACGCCGAGGAGCGTCATGCCGCTGCAGATCGAGCAGACGACCAGGATGGTAAAGACCCAGAATCCAAGCGATCTTCCTGCGACAATGTAATCAGACGTGCTATGGATCTTCTTTGATGCCCAGCTCCCAATGCCGAGGAGCATGAGGAAGTAGATCCCAAGCAGCGCGATTGTCAGCATATCCGCCATCAGGAAACCTCCTGAAATCGCAGCCCCCACAGGGCAAGCACGATCAGGACGAGGGCAAATGCGCCCATGACGGCATAAAACGTGAGTGGTGGTAAGCCGAACATAATTATCATGCTAAAAGTTAGCATGCTACATATTAACAATATCGATCGAGGATGGCTGAATGGGCAGGAACGATGCCCATAGGCTTTGCCTGATAAAAATAATTATTTAGAACTTTTGACCGTCTTTGCGCCGCGGAGAATGGCGATTTTTCCGGTTCTGACCAGCTCCTTGATGCCGTACTGGCGGAGCAGGTTCTCGAGCGCATCGATCTTCTTCGTATCGCCCGCAACCTGCAACACCACCGATTTCGAACCGACATCGATGATCTGTGCCCTGAAGATATCGGCGATCTGCATCACCTCCGCGCGGCTCGTGCCGGGTTCTGCGGTCACCTTGATCATGGCGAGTTCGCGTTCGACGCTCTCCCGATAGGTGAGATCCGATACCTTGATGACATCGATCAGTTTGTTCAACTGCTTCATCACCTGCTCTATCTGGGCGTCATCTCCCAGCACCACGATGGTGATGCGGCTCATATTCGGCTCCTCACAGGTGCCGACGGCAAGGCTCTCGATATTAAAGCCGCGCCTGCTGAACATGCCGGCAACGCGGCTGAGCACGCCTGCCCGGTTCTCGACGAGGACGCTTAAGGTATGGGCTTTCATGGCTGACGCACCCCTATCATCTCGTTCAATGCCGCACCGGCGGGCACCATCGGGAAGACGTTCTCCTCACGCTCGATCCTGAAATCCAGAACGAACGGTCCATCGGTGTCAAGGGCCGCCTTCAGGGCCGATGCGACATCGTCGCGGCTGTCGACGCGGATGCCGTCGATACCGTAGGCATTGGCGATCTTGACGAAGTCGACGGGCGGCAGCTCGGTATAGGAGTATCTCCGATCATAGAAGAGCTCCTGCCACTGCCTGACCATCCCGAGATACATGTTGTTCAAGATCATCGCCTTCACCGGTATGCGGTACTGGGCCACCGTCCCGAGCTCCTGTATGTTCATCTGGAAGCTGCCGTCCCCGGCGATATCGATGACCGGCTCTGACGGCCGGGCAAAATGCACTCCGATTGCCGCCGGGAAGCCGTAGCCCATGGTGCCCAGGCCGCCCGACGTGATCCAGCTTCGCGGCTTTTTAAATGTGTAATGGAGTGCGGTCCACATCTGGTTCTGCCCCACCTCGCTCACGATGATGCCCTCGCCCTTGAGGAGAGCCGAGAGCTCCCGTATGATATGCTGGGGGCGAAGCCTGCCGTCATCCTGGTAGCGGAGAGGGTATTTCTCCTTCCATGCCCGGATCCTGCCGAGCCAGGGCTCCCATCGCCCGGTCTTTTTAAGGCGATCGTTCATCACATGCAGCACCGCCTTCACGTCCCCGACGATCGGGACGTCGACCTTCTTGTTCTTCCCGATCTCTGCCGGATCGATATCGATATGGACGATCTTTGCGTTGGGCGCGAATGTCGCCACCTTTCCGGTCACCCGATCGTCGAAGCGGACCCCGATTGCCAGCAGCAGATCGCACTCGGTGACGGCATAGTTTGCATACTGCGTACCGTGCATCCCGAGCATGCCGAGATTCAGGGGATGATCTCCCGGGATGGCTCCGAGCCCCATGAGCGTGGTCGTGACCGGTACCATGATCCGCTCGGCAAATGCCACAAGTTCTGCGGAGGCATTGGAGTGTATCACTCCGCCGCCTGCGTAGATAAGCGGGCGTTCGGCCCCGGCAATCAGGTCGAGTGCCCGGTCGATCTGACGGATATGTCCATGGTAGGTGGGCTGGTACCCGCGGAGGGATACGGTTTCGGAAATAGAGGTTGTATCCTGAACCTGATCGGTGCTTACGTCTTTCGGCAGATCGATGAGCACCGGTCCCGGCCTGCCGGTACCTGCAATATAAAACGCCTCGTGCACAACTCTCCGGAGATCGGAGGCAGCTTTTACGAGATAGTTGTACTTGGTGATCGGCAGGGTGATGCCGGTAATGTCCGATTCCTGAAAGGCGTCGTTGCCAAGCAGGCTCGTCGGAACCTGCCCGGTAACCGCGACGATGGGAATAGAATCCATATATGCCGTGGCGATGCCTGTTACCAGGTTGCACGCACCCGGACCGGAGGTGGCAAGGCATACCCCTACGCGGCCGCTTGCACGTGCAAATCCATCAGCTGCATGTGCTGCCGCCTGTTCGTGCCTTACCAGAATGTGCCGAATCGATGAGTCGTAGAGTTCATCGTAGATCGGCAATACCACGCCGCCGGGGTAGCCGAAAATGGTATCCACCCCTTCACGCTGCAGCGCTTCAATCAGTATTTTCGCTCCGGTCTTCATGCTCTTCCCTTAGTAATCTGTTCATTCCTGCGATAACAGCTTCGACGCTCGCCATGATAATGTCCGCACGGGCGCCTCGAGAGGTAATTATCTTTCCATCCTTACTTAATTTTACCGTTACGTCGACGAGGGCGTCGGTGCCGCCCGTTATGGCGTCGACGTGGTACTCTTCCAGCCGCACGTCGCCTACATCTGCGACTGACTTCTGCAGGGCGCGGATCGCCGCGTCGACCGGGCCCGCACCCGTGGACGCATCGGTGATCTCTGCCCCGTGCACGAGAAGCGTCACCGATGCCGTTGGTACGGTGTTGCTGCCGCTGACGATCGTAAACTGACGCAGCGAGATGGCCGGTGCAAACTCAAGGCCAATGACGGCATCGGCGATCGCCATGATATCGGCATCGGTGATCCGCTTGCCCATATCCCCGAGCTGCTTGATTCGCGCGAGGATCTCTCCGAGCTGATCCCCCACCGGGTGATATCCCATCTCCTGGAGCGCCGCCTCGACGGCCGCACTGCCCGAGTGCTTCCCGAGTACAATCCGGCGTTTTCTGCCGACGAGTTCCGGGCGGATCGGCTCATAGGTGCTTGTATCCCGCATGATCCCGTGGGCGTGGATGCCGCTCTCATGCGTGAACGCCATCTCGCCGACGATCGGCTTGTTGGTGGCAAGCGGCACGCCGGTTAAGCGGGAGACGAGTGCCGATAGCGAGTAGAGCGACTCCGTCTCGATGCCGGTATCGACCCCGTAGAGAACGTGGAGGGCCATCACGAGCTCTTCAAGCGCCGTGTTTCCGGCCCGCTCCCCGAGCCCGTTGACGGTTACGTGTGCGCAGGAGGCGCCGGCCTTCAGAGCGGCGACGGTGTTTGCAAGCGCAAATCCGAGATCGTCGTGGCAGTGGATGGAGAGCGGGGCGAATGCAAGCGGCGGGATGATCTCCACCGCCCGTTCCGGGGTGAGGAGGCCGACGGTATCGCAGAAGCAGAGGCGATCTGCACCCCTTTCGACGCCTTCCCGGAAGATATCCTGCAGAAAGACCTGATCCGCCCGTGACGCATCCTCACCGCTCAGCTCGACGATGAGCCCGCGTTCTTTTGCATACTCGACGGCATTCCAGGCCATCGTGCAGACCTCCGCCCGGGTCTTCCGGAGCTTCTTCTCGATATGGAGATCGCTGACCGGAACGACAAGGTGGACAGAATCGGCGCCGAATTCAGCGGCAAAATCGATATCCTGCCGGACTGCGCGTACATAGGTGCAGCATTCCGCAGAAAGCCCTGCCTGCGAGATCAGCCTGATGGATTCGCGCTCGCCAACCGATGCAGCTGCAGAGCCGACCTCAATCACGTGGACGCCAATATCGGACAGGTGCGACGCAATGGCAAGCTTCTTCTCCGGCGGCAGAGAGACACCGGGCGTCTGTTCCCCGTCCCTCAACGTGGTATCAAAAAAGCGAATCGATTCACCAAATAAAACAATCCCTCATTGACATGGTTCACCGGTATTACAATTGGACGGGAGACCTATATAAATTCAGCAGTGTGGATGCCCGGACAGGTGCAGAAGCACGATCGCAGAGATAACCGTCTGTCTGAACGATTAATGCCTTTTATTCAGGCTGCAAGAATACACGGGGGCCTGAAGACAGGCGCGAATCGCCCCGCGAGATGGTGAGAAGAGGCTGTCTCCGAACAGTTGGGAGTTTCCCAAAAAAGCCAGCCGGTTAGAGACATAGAAGATTTCATCGCTTTAAGCATTAGGGCCTCCATGAACGGTTTCCCACCTGCAATCGCCTCAGTGGGAAAGGCCGACGGGGAGGGGAGATCCCTCCCCTGTCCCCACCCCCGTGGCGATATCTCCCACGGTCCACGACACCCGGGCCGCCAGCAAAAATCTGGTTTAGTATAGCGTTGCCGAATTCTTCGCTATCCACCGGTAGTGCCTGTGACTTGCTGAGCACCAGGCTGCGCACTATCATAGATCAGAGTGATATATCGCCAGTAAAAGATCACGAATGCCGGAGACAACAGGAAGAGCAGCAGGATTCCGATGCCGGGGATGATCAGCAGGACGAACTGGACGATCGAGATCACGATATGTACGACGACCAGCGCAATAAAGTAGGAGAGCCAGCCGATCCGTCCGATATGGCCGATGATCGCCCTGATATTGAACGCTTCCCCCATCCTCCCGGTGCGTGCGAAGCGGACTGCAGCGAAGTTGACGCTCAGTCCGATGACGATTGCAAGAAGGATGATGAAA
>JAHKLN010000034.1 GCA_020854755.1 Methanomicrobiaceae archaeon
CGGTGCAGAGTCAAGAATTTTCATCCGTTGCGCCTGTGGCCGTAAACCACCTCATACCGGGTTTCATGTGCATTGCATCGGGTCTGCCTGAGGCAGCGCCGATGGGGTGCCCGGCAATCGGTTGAAGTGCGGCAAGCGGCAAGCCCTATCCCCCCGGCCCGCCCCCGCAGGGAAAAGATCGGCAGAGCCATACCCTCTCCCGCCAATATTCCTCTGGCGATATATCCTGCTCTCAACCGGACCTGACAGCAACCATGCCCGCCGAAGGGCAAAGATTGCCGACCATTTCACCGAGTCGGTCATACGGGAGATGACCAGGCTCTCCCTGCAGTACGGCGCGATCAACCTGGCGCAGGGGTTTCCCGACTTCCCTGCACCCGGCGAGTTGAAAAGGGCCGCCTGCGAGGCGGTGCTGGCCGACCACAACCAGTACGCGATCACGTGGGGGACAGAGAGCCTGCGCGAGGGGCTGGCGGAGCGGCTGCTCTCCTACAACCGGATCGAGGCCGATCCAGCAACCGAGATCACCGTCACCTGCGGATCGACCGAGGCGATGATCGCTGCAATGCTCGCCCATGTCAACCCGGGCGACGAGGTCATCGTGCCGGAGCCGTTCTACGAGAACTACGGCCCCGACACGATCATCTCGGGCGCCACGCCCCGCTTCGTCCCGATCTCCGCGGATGCCCTGGACGAGGACGCGCTTGCCGCCGCCTTTACCGGAAAGACCCGGGCGATCGTCTTAAACACCCCGAACAACCCAACGGGAAAGGTCTTTTTGCGCCAGGAGCTCAGGGCGATCGCCGACCTCTGCATCGACCACGACGCGATTGCGATCACCGACGAGATCTACGAGCATATCCTCTACGACGGGCGGAAGCATGTCTCGATCGGCTCGCTTGAGGGTATGGAGGACCGGACCGTCACCATCGGCAGCTTCTCAAAGACTTACAGCGTGACCGGCTGGCGGGTCGGGTATGCGGTCGCGAGCAGGGCGCTCACCGATCCCATCCGGAAGATCCACGACTTTCTCACCGTCGGCGCTCCCGCACCGCTGCAGGAGGCCTGCGCCGCGGCGCTCCGCCTCCCGGACTCCTACTACCGGGAGCTGGCAGCAAGCTACGACGTCAAGCGGAAGATCCTCGCCTCCGGGCTTGCGAGGGCGGGCTTCCGGTGCAGGCTTCCCGGGGGGGCGTATTATATTCTGGCCGACATCAGCGGTTTCGGGATGGACGATATGGCGTTTGCCCGCCACCTCGTCGAGGAGGCGGGCGTCGCCGCCGTTCCGGGCAGCTCGTTCTACCGCGACGGCGGAAGGGACCAGATCAGGTTCACCTTCTCAAAGAAGGACGAAACCCTTAAAGAGGCATGCCGGAGGCTGGAGGCTCTCGGGTAGGGCTGGAGGGCTTGATACACCAGCGGGAGCATCTATGGCGATGCCCGCCACAGGCCACTGCAACGGGATAGCCGAGAAGTGCCTGCACCGGGTTCATGGGTTTTTACGCGAAATAAAGCCCGTTTCTGAAATAAAAGACATTTTCGCTCGAAACGATTGCCCCCCCGGAGACGGCTTCCCACCGGCTATCCTCGCGGGGGGAGGGGTTTTCGGGGAGGGGGACACCCCCTCCCCCGGGCGGGAGCGATTATTCCTTCGGTCCAGTATGCTTATAGCTCTGGACTCATGTGGTATCATTGGTTGCACCTGCAGATCACCGGGCTCCAGGTACATTTTATCGGTGAGCCTGTAACCGATATGGGCTCATCAGCGGTGATAGTGGTATCAGAGCGAGGGATCTTTCACATTCTTCTTTGAGCGCCGGAATTCTGCTCGTTGCCCTGATTCCTGGTACTGCTTCAGGCGAAACACGAGGCTGGTTGGGATTGCCACAATCTCTTCAATTGACTGCTTAAGAAGAAGGCAGGCAGAACGTCCATGGAGATTGGGGGAGAGCAGTCAAAGGACTGAGAGGAAGTCCTCACAAACCCGTTTCACTCTGGCCCGATCCATTCTTGCATAACGTTCGTGCGCTGCATCTATCCGGGGAAGTTGATCGATGCACCCTCTCAAGAATCTGTAGCGGCTCAATTGTTCTCCGAGAAACTCGATATCGATCTCATGACCGCCATGATCGGGATCGATGAGGGCGAGGATATCGGCATGATCTTTTACTCTCTTCCCCTCCTCCCAGATTTCATCAGGTGATGTGCCATGTCGAAGCCGATAGGAACGATCCCATGCGGCCTTCATCTTCAGGATGACCAGCGCCGAGCGAGTCGGGATCGTCATCTTAACTCCTCTCCGTATTCGCTTCAATACCGTATTTCCAGAAAGGATTTCAAAGGTGAACGGTACATCCGGCCTTCCTTCGAAGGGTTGCGGGGCCTCCTGCGTTGCAAAATCCAGAATTATTTTCCCCGCATGTGTCATCTTCGAAACGCTCTTCGCGATGTTCATCTGCCGTTCCGGCTTAAAGCCGTGATTCGAAGAGAGATGGTTCATCAGGCTATGCCTGGTGCGGCCGTCAGTTACGAGATCGATATCCACCGAACCGAGATAGGGGTTATATGCGTCCACCGCCCACCCCCCGATCAGAATGATCGAGGGTCTGTCCGGCACGACTCCCCGTCAATTGACCCAATCTGCAATGTTTTCGAGTTCTGCGAGCGACACCTCGATGATCTTCTGGTCGGGGTTATAGGGTGGCATACATTTCCAACATAGCTTTTGCCAGATCCATTGCGCTGTAACCGTATCCCGCAAGATCGAGCAGAGCCTGAGCAGGAGACGCAACGATAATGCCTTCTTTCTTCTGTGTATCGGTAAAGACATCCCTATCCGGTGCATATATAAATGCTCGGATACCGGTTTCAGATGATTCTTCGAAGAGTTGCCTGAAGAGGTCAAGGTGCTTCTTCGCAAGATAGAGATAGATTGCATCCTGCCGGACTGCATACCCCGTATAGAGCCCGCCGGCGGTGTAGCCCGTAAAGGCGACCGGCACATTCAGTTCGGAGAGCATGGAGGAGATGTCCCTTGCTGCCGGTATCGATGCGCTGTACTGCATGTGAACCTCCGCGACGTTCAGGTTCTTCATGGGCCGCTCCCAGGCAACACCGTTCAGGAGTTTTTTCACATCGCTGATCTGGACGTAACTGTCGTCCTTCTTCACGATGCCCTGATTGATGAGCCCCCTGATGGTTTTATGCGCCCAGCCGTAGGAGACATTCTCCTGCAGTGCCAGCTGCCGGATGGATGTGCTCTTCTCTTTAAGCAGGCGGTGTACAATCTTCCAGGATTTCTCGGAGGTAATCCGGCTCTTTGCTGGTTTGTACTCCTGATCGAGATTGGAACCGAGTGTCCAGGGGAGCTTAATTACCCGGATACCGAGCTCCCTTGCCAGCTGCTCTTCGCGAGGGCGGATGGTCTTCGCAGCAATAACCGGCACGGCCTCACGCCGATCATGCCCACGACGCTGCCAGAGTTCCCGCAGGAGTTGCATTCGGGCTATCGTATCGATCGATGCGATCTTTGATTTGATTTCAACAAAATAGAGTGCATCATCATCCATAAAGGCGATATCCGGCTGTGTCGGCTGTACCTGCTCCCAGATGTGATCAAACACATTGGGCTCAAGCAACGTTGACCCGGGTGGCAGTCCAAGCGCCTCCCGTATGAACTCGACGACTTCAGGTGATTGTTCTGCCGGGTGCATAACAATTATCAGTATAATGTGATAACTATTTATAGTTATCAGTGATATGTATCTCTTTATGGTGATACATTAATAAGATTATCAGTGATAAGTATCGCTTAACAGTAATAACCAGGTAAAGGCATCACTGATAGGCTCCTATGAGTGAACCCGTGCCTGTCAGCTTTGCCTGCTGGAATTCATGTCCGCCTGGCATCCGCCCTCATCTCCTATCAGCAACGCCTGCAGATGCACGGCTCTAAACCCCCGATCAACCAGCATTTCCCGATCCGGGTACCTTGCAGGCATCAGGCGTCAGGTGCCCGATCGCGGTCTGTGAAAGATGCGCAAAGCAGGAGAACTTATTTAAGCTGCCACGCCCGATCGGGATAGAGTCTTCCCGCTCCGCCCGTTCGTCCATCATGATACAATCTGCAGGAGGAAATTTTCCGTCTCCTCAAATCAACCGCTTTTTTTTAGAATGCGCACCGGTGTCTGGTCCACCAGCATACGAAAAAAGTCTCATGCAGGGTCTTTATCTGGAGGCAGGCTATCGCTGCCACCTCCATTTCCAAGTATCTATTTATCCCATGAGAGCAGTCACCTTACATTATGCCAACCATTGTCCATTTCGATATCCCGGCAGATGACCCTGCCCGGGCACGGCAGTTCTACTCGTCCCTCTTCAACTGGACCTTTGAAGCCCCGCCCGGCTTCACCGACT
The DNA here is from genome assembly GCA_020854755.1 of Methanomicrobiaceae archaeon. Taxonomy (GTDB): domain Archaea; phylum Halobacteriota; class Methanomicrobia; order Methanomicrobiales; family Methanoculleaceae; genus JAHKLN01. The sequence goes on from JAHKLN010000034.1 coordinate 4,417, forward strand.
ACTATCTCTTCACGACCACCGATAGCGAGGGGCGGCCGGCAACCGGGGGAGGATTGGGGAAGCGGGGAGATCCCGACCAGAGAATCGTCCACTATATCGGTGTGGAGTCAATCGACAGATCTCTCGCGGAAGTGACCCGGCTCGGCGGCAAGGTGGTCATGCAGAAGATGCCCGTGCCATCCTTCGGGTATCTCGCCCACTGCCAGGACACCGAGGGGAACATCTTCGGCCTCTGGGAGGAGGATGCGTCGGCGCGGTAGTGCTTCCGGATGCTACAGGGGGATTCGAACTGAAAAGAGCAAACGCCGCTGGAGGGGTCTAGCAAATGGCGTCCTTCTTTTCGTATTTTTTAATCTTCAGCACAATAACAGCAATGTGTATGTTGCACTAACACCAATTAATCGTATGCGCATTTAGTGCCTGCCCCATAAACCTTTCTTCCAGTCCCCTTTTGATGGAATTCCATTTATCAACAGATTTTGTGCGCTACCGACCCGCTGCAGCACCACTTAAAGAGGCCCGGACCGTGGTGAACGGGCAGGGTGATGAGGCTCTGGTGCTCGCACAGCGTGGACCGGAACGCCGATCCTGCCTCCGGATGGCCATAAATCCCTGGAACTCCGATTTCTGCCGCGACCCGGGTAGCGAGCATGTTCACAGGTATCCGGACACAGACGATCCGGAACGGGGATCAGCTGCGCCGTATCAACCGGCAATCCAGGACTTCTACAGGGCGAACCTGGCCCGATCTGCTGCACGATGACCGCCCAAAAAATCGGAACGCCTATATGATATAAAATTTTTTCTTTTTATATGGATGATCTCCATAAGAGCATTCCCTCAATGGCGCTGTGCCTGTTCATTGCAGTTCTCCTGCCGATCGGCACCGCAAGCGCTGCACCATCAGCAGGCTTCAGCGTCACGCCGACCTCCGGCACCGCACCCCTGATCGCACAATTCACCGACCAATCGACCGGCGATCCGGACGGCCGGGCATGGTTCTTCGGCGACGAGGCGTACGATCAGGCATGGACGCAGGTGAACGGGAGTGCGGAATGGCCGGGAAGTGAGGGGCACACCAGCGCCGCGATGCCGGACGGCAGTGTCGTACTCATGGGCGGTTTTGACGGCTATAACTATAATAGCGATGTGTGGCGGTCGGAAGATCACGGCGTAACGTGGACACCGGTGAACGTTGGCCCCATATGGTCGGCAAGACAGTGGCACACCAGCGTCGTGATGCCGGACGGGAGCGTCATACTCATGGGCGGTTGTGATGATATCAACTATCTGCATGACGTCTGGCGGTCGGCCGATCGCGGCACGACATGGGATGAGGTGAACCCGAGTGCCTTGTGGACGGAGCGGTACGGCCATGCGACGGTCGCGATAGGCGACACCATCATACTCATGGGCGGTTATGACGGCGACCCTACGAGCGACGTGTGGCGGTCGATCAACGGCGGCGAAAACTGGACATGCGTGAACGCGATTGCCGGGTGGCCGGCAAGGTACCATCACACCAGCGTCGTGACGCCGAACGGCGACATCATACTCACGGGCGGCCTGGACGATAGCAGAGACCCATTGAACGACGTGTGGCGATCGGAAGATGGCGGCGCGACGTGGATACTGGCGACCGCGAGTGCCGGGTGGGCGGCGCGAAGTAGCCACACCAGCGTCGCGATGCCGGACGGCAGCATCGTACTCATGGGCGGTAAGGATGCTGACGACACCCCTTTGAACGACGTATGGCGGTCGACCAACGGCGGCACAACGTGGACGCAGCTTCCAAGTGCCGGGTGGACGGCAAGAGGCGGCCACACCAGCATCGCGATGCCGGACGGGAGTATACTGCTCATGGGCGGTAAGGGCGCCGGCGGCGTACCGCCCTACCGCAACGACGTGTGGCAGCTCGATCCCGTGGGATCGAGATACCAGAACCCGTCGCACATCTATGCCGCTGCGGGCACCTACTCGGTAGCGTTGCAGGTATACAACAACGACGGATACGACAGCATACGCGAGACCAATTACATCGCGGTCACGCCCTCGCCTGCTCCGGAAGCAGCGTTTGTCGGCACGCCGACCTCCGGCACCGCACCCCTGACCGTGCAGTTCACCGACGAGTCGACCGACAGCCCGACCGGGTGGGCGTGGTTCTTCGGCGACGAGACCTACGGCGAAACCTGGACGGAGCAGACCGGCAATGCCGGGTGGTCTGAGCGGTACAGTCATACGACGGTCGCGATGCCGGACGGGAGCATCCTACTCATGGGTGGTGGGAATATTAGCGTCTATAAAAACGACACGTGGCGGTCGACCGATGACGGCGAAACGTGGACACTGGTAAACGGGAGTTCCGGGTGGATGGCGCGGCTCAGCCCTACAGTGGTCACGATAGGCGACACCATCGTACTCATGGGCGGTCAGAAGGACAACACCGGCACCTCATTGAACGACACGTGGGTGTCGGATGATTACGGCGAAACGTGGGAGGAGGTGAACGGGAGTTCCGGGTGGATGGCGCGGCGTGGCCATACGACGGTCGCGATAGGCAGCAGCATCGTGCTCATGGGCGGCCTGGACGATACCGGAGACCCATTGAACGACGTGTGGATCTCAGACGATGGCGGCGCAACCTGGGCACTGGCGACCGGGCATGCCGGGTGGTCGGCACGCTCATCCTCCATGGCGGTCATGATAGACAGCAGCATCGTACTCATGGGCGGTTGGGATGGCAGTCGCGTGAACGATGTGTGGCGCTCGGCCGACGGCGGGGCCACATGGACGCTGGCGACCGGGCATGCCGGGTGGGAGGCAAGATGTGACCATACGGCGGTCGCGATGCCGGATGGGAGCATCCTCCTCATGGGCGGTAGTGCGGGCAATAATGATGTCGGCTATTACAATAAGAACGACGTGTGGCGGTCGACCGATGACGGCGCAACCTGGACGCAACTTCCGAATGCCGGGTGGGCGGTGAGGCACTCTCACACCAGCGTCGCGATGCCGAACGGGAGCGTCATACTCATGGGCGGTTGGGATGCTGGCACCTACTTAAACGACGTGTGGCGGCTCGACCCCGTGGGCTCGCCGGAACAGAACCCCTCGCACGAATACGCCGTTGCGGGCACCTACTCGGTAGCACTGCAGGTGTTCAACGACGACGGGTACAGCAGTACGCGAACGACCGGTTACATCACGGTTGAGGCCCCGGTTGCCCCGACAGCAGCGTTCAGCGCCGACCGAACGTCCGGTCCCGCACCGCTGACCGTGCAGTTCACCGACGCCTCGACCGACATTCCAACCGGCTGGGCATGGTTCTTCGGCGATGAGACGTACGCGGAGCCGTGGACAGAGGTGAACGCGGGTGCCGGATGGACGGCGCGGGAGGCCCACACGGCGGTCGCGATGCCGGACGGAGGCATCCTACTCATGGGCGGTATTGGCGACACCTACTTAAACGACGTGTGGCGGTCGACTGATTCCGGCGCAACGTGGGAGGAAGTCGCGACGATCGGCCCCATCTGGTCGGCAAGAACTGGCCACACCAGCGTCGCGATGCCGGACGGAAGCATCATCCTTATGGGCGGTCTGGACGGCTTCGCCATCGTGAACGACACGTGGCGGTCGACCGACGGCGGCGCTACGTGGACCCTGGCGACCGAGCATGCCGCGTGGCCGGCACGGTACGGGCACAGCAGCGTCGTGCTGCCGGACGGCGATATCATACTCACGGGCGGTTGGGACGATATGGGTGCCGACACCCTGTTTAACGACGTGTGGCGATCGACCGATGACGGCGCAACTTGGATGCAACAGACCGGCAATGCCGGGTGGACGGCAAGAACCTATCACAGCAGCGTCGTGATGCCCGACGGGAGCATCGTGCTCATGGGCGGTTACGATGGCAGTTTTAAGAACGACGTGTGGCGGTCGACCGACGGCGGAGCCACATGGACGCAACAGACCGGCAACGCCGGGTGGGGGGCAAGGGCCATTCACGGCAGCGTCGCGATGCCGGACGGGAGCATCCTGCTCATGGGCGGTCAGGACGCTGGTGGCTATTTGAACGACATGTGGCGGTCAACCGATTACGGCGCAACGTGGACACGGCTGAACGCGAGTGCCGGGTGGACGGCGCGGCGCAGCCATACGGCGGTCGAGGTGCCGGACGGCAGCGTCGTGCTCTTTGGCGGCAAGAGCGGTTCCTCTTATATGAACGACGTATGGCGGCTCGGCCCCGTGGGCTCGTCGGAACAGAACCCGTCGCACGAATACGCCGCCGCGGGCACCTACTCGGTAGCACTGCAGGCATCCAATGCCGCCGGATACGGCAGTACGCGCGAGATCAATTATATCACGGTTACCTCCTGGGATGTTCCGACAGCAGCGTTTAACGGCACGCCGACGTCCGGCACCGCACCCCTGATCGTATCCTTCACCGACACCTCTGCCGGTTCGCCCATGGCATGGAACTGGTCGTTCGGGGACGGCGAGTGGTTCAACACCACGAGCGCAGCACAGAAAAGCCCCACGCACACCTATGCCTCTGCCGGGAATTACACGGTCAACCTGACGGTCGTCAACCTGGGAGGAGCGGACACGCACTCCGAGGCAGGGTACATCACGGTCACAGCCCCGACACCGACACCGACGCCGACCCCCGGGCCGATCCACGACAGCGGCGGGGACGGCCCGACGGTCACCCCCGTGCAGACTCCCACCACCATCGAAATGAGCGTGGGCGGGAACTCCCCCGTGAGCAGGGTCATCGTTGCCGGCACCGGGATCGGCGGGCTCACCGTCACCGGCACGGTGGAATCATTGCCGGGCATCGTATACAAGTACTTCAGCCTCGTGCCGGCCCGGTACACGACCATCACCGCGGCAACGATCACCTTCACCGTCCCGGCCGCGTGGCTCGAGGAGCACGGCCTCTCGGCGGATGAGATCGTGCTTTATCACTACAACGGCGCAGCGTGGACCGCCCTGCCGACGACGGTCGGGGCCACCGAAAACGGGCAGATCACCTTTACGGCAACGAGCCCCGGGTTCTCCCTCTTTGCGATCTGCGGAGTCGAGAAGACCGGCGGGGTTACTACGCCGACCGCGGCACAGACGACGGCGCGTGCGGTAGCACAACCCACCGCGGAGCAGACCACGGCCGCTCCTGCCGGCGACCCGGCACCCGACCTCCCGCTCGGCACGATTGCGATCGTCGGCGGGGCCGCCCTGGTGCTCGCCGCCGGCGGGTGCATGATCCGGCGCTGGTGGATACGGCGGCAGAACCCGGCACTGTTCATGGACTACGATTAACAGCGCGGACCGGAGAGAAGAGAAATCGAATCACTTTTTTGAGAGCACGTTCTGTTACGCTCAAGCAGGAACGGTATACGATTATAAAATAAGTGGATCCAGTATCGTGAAAAGCAGCCCTGAGTCCGCTGTGATATCATACGATGGCATATTATTTTCGACAGTTTCATGACGTTTTTAGCGTGACTGCTCCCCCGACTGAAGTCGGGGGCATCTTGGGATATCACCCCTGAGATTGCAGTCCCAATCTCATAATATTGATCGCCGCGTTCTGGTCGCGATCCATCACCAACCCGCAATGCGGGCAGGAATGGACGCGATCGGAAAGTGTCTTGGCGACGATCATCCCACATCTGGAGCACATCTGAGACGTGTTTCTGGGGTTGACCAGGATCACGCGTGAGCCAGCATCCTCCGCTTTGCTCTCTGTGATCGTGATGAACATATTCCAGGCGACATCTGCAATGCTTTTTGCCAGATGATGGTTCTTCTGCATGTTTGTGATATTCAGATCCTCGAACACAATTGTACCAAACCGATTCACCACCTTCCGGGAGGTTTGGTGAGCAAAATTGAGCCGTCTATTGGCGATCCGTTCATGGACGTGTGCGACGATCTTCCGGGCCTTCTTCCGTTCAGGAGTGCCCTTCTCTGCCTTCGAGAGTTTCCTCTGCGCCCTGGCGAGATCTTTCTCGTCGGTACGGAAGAACCGGGGGTTTTCAATCTTCTCCCCGTTGGAGAGGGTGGCGAAGGACTCCAGACCGACATCGATCCCGACTGTGGTCTCCTTCTGTGGGAGAGGAGAGGGATCGTACTCAACCGAGAAACAGGCATACCACTTTCCAGTCGAAGACCGCCGGATCGTGAGGGTCTTGATCGTCCCTTCAACCGGACGGTGGAGGACAATCCTCACGTCTCCGATCTTCGAGAGATGGAGACGATCTCCCTCAAGTTTGAACCCGGACTGTTTGTACGTGATACTATCGTATCGTCCCTTCCCCTTGAACCGAGGATATCCGGGGTTCTCCCCTGCTTTTACGCGCCTGAAAAACGATTTGAAGGCAAGATCCACTCGAACCTGAACGTTCTGGAGAACCTGAGAATGAACCCGATTCAGATCGGATCGTTCCTTCTTCCACTGTGTCAGGATCTTGTTGGTTTCGTAGAGAGAGAGAGAGAATGCTGCTCCTGCTCCCATGCGTTCTTTCGCAATGCGAGCGTATCGTTATAGACCCACCGACAGATCTCAAGCGTCTGCTCAAGCAGAGTCGTCTGAGACTTTGAGGGATAGAGTCGATACCGACATGCCTTACGCATTATAGTTTTATACGCC
>JAHKLN010000065.1 GCA_020854755.1 Methanomicrobiaceae archaeon
CCCTCCCCGGTCCCCACCCCCATTGGGATACCTCTCTCGGCCCACTATACAGGGAGACCCGTGAGATACTGGATTCATGATGCTCCAGAAAACTCAAGGATTTTCATCCGCTGCGCCTGCAGCCCCGGCAGGGGCTTCATGGGCGTTTTATACGGAAATGGATGGTGAATGCCACTATCCGCTCCCATCCGGTATGCTTGTGGCACTCGGGGGCTCATGCCGTTTCATGTGAATCGTCTGTATCCCGCCGGTGCATCCAAGAATGAGCCCCTTGCACAACCATGCCGGCATCCCCGGGAGCGCCGCGGGGATGTCTCCCATCGGAGGCGCTCCCGGATGTGGCGTCGCAGGAATGATCGGATGCGCTCCGGCTACTGCTCCACGGCGGCCGGTTCGGCGGTCTCGATGAATATGCGCCGGTTGATGATCCTCCAGCTCAGGATCAGCTGGACGGTCTCCCCTGCCGTCACGTAGGGGTGGTTTTCGTAGATGCTGATGGGGTGGATGTGCGTCTGGGACTCCACGCGCTTCTCGAGTTTTCTGATCACGTCATAGTTCAGCTCCCCGTCAAACGAGAGCGCACCCATCGGCCTGCCGTTGATCTCATCGATCCAGTACTCGAGCATGAATGCCCTCTCCGAGAGGGAGAGGAGCGAGAGGAGATCGATGGAGAGCTCGACTTCCCGTATCGTCCGGTCCAGTTTGCTCTGGCAGAGAGTGACCTGATAGATGTTCTTCTCTTCGCTCACCGATTTCCCGTATTTCGAGTAGGAGATCTTGATCACGGCATCCGCGTAGGCGCACTGGGGCGCCACGTACTTCTGGTAATCGGGTTCCCGCTCCGCCATCTCCTCGATGACGTCGTCCCGGCGGTAGCCGCGCTTCTCGACGTCGCGCCTGATCTTCCAGGTGCGCTTCACATCGGGATCGGGATCGACGTAGAGCTTGAAATCAAGGAGTTCCCGGAGGCGGGGGGTGAAGAACGGGTGCAGCCCCTCGAGGATCAGGATCTTCGTCGGCGAGAAGGGCTCAGGAGGATCGAACATGCCGGTGGTGTGGTTGTACACCGGTTTTTCGATCGTCCTGCCCTCCTTCAGCGCGGCGAGATGCTCCTCGAGGAGGTCGAACCGGTTGGCTTCCGGCGCAAGCGGGGTGATCTTTCTCTCGCTGCGCTCCCTGCGGTCATACCGGTGGTAGTCATCGAGCGTGATGGTGGAGATGAGGTCGCTGCCGAAGATCGTGCGGAGCACCTGCGTGAACGTGGTCTTGCCGGAACCGCTGTCCCCTGCCACGCCGATGGTGAAGATGTAGGGGGATTTTGCGATGACGTCCTTGAAATCTCTCTGCTTCATACGGCTATGGTGATGATGTGCACGGGCAGATGTCAATATTTCGGTGGGTACCGGCATGCGCACCGCCTTCCCCATCATTCTTCAAGCGTCCTCTGCACATCCCTCTCCCCTCCCCGCACCCGGATCTCGTTTGCATATCGGTGCGCCGCCCGGGTCGGTTCGGGAAGACGGTAGCCGCGCGCGGTCTTGAGCACCAGCGCGACCGCCCGCTCCAGATCGATCCGGTGGCCGACCGAGACATAGACCGGTCTCACCCGGTCCTTCGTGCGGACCGCCATCCCGATCACCTCGCCATTCTTCCGTATCGGGCGGATCGAGCCCTTCTTTTCGCCGGGTTCATCGGCCTGCCCGACAAGCAGCCGCTTGGCAACCCCGATGCTCGGCGTCTCAAGGAGCAGGCCGATGTGGCTTGCGATCCCCAGCCCCCGGGGGTGGGCGATGCCCTGTCCGTCGAAGAGGATCACGTCCGGCTTCGCCCTGATCTTTCCGAATGCCTCAAGCAGCGCCGGCCCTTCGCGGAAGGTCAGCAGGCCGGGGATATAGGGGAAGCCGACAGCCAGCTCTGCCCAGGCGCGCTCGACGATCGAGAGTTCCGGCACTTTCAGCACGACGACAGCGGCGGAGATGGTGCCGCCGCCTTTCGTGTAGGATGCGTCGGCGCCCGCCACGAACCTCACCTCCGCCGGATCCGGGCCTCCGGCAGGAACAATCTTCGCCGCCAGCTCCTGCTGGAGACGGACGGCCTCCTCCGGGGCGAGGGCAAAAGAGTGGCTGTGGACGATCCTCATCGGTGCCTGATCGTCGCTGCGGGATAAAGTTGTTTGCCGGGGCTGCCGGAGTGATGACGGAGCCCGGTTGCACCGCCATTGCGAAGGGCGCATTGCCGGGGCGGCGTCCCGCGGCAACCGCACCCCTGCCGTCTCCGCCCGATATCCCGGGGCCCCGGAGGATCCTGCGGCTGCAGGCGCAATGGATTGAGAACGAGATGCGGCCTCTATTTCAGATCCCGACCTGGTTTTCATGAACCGCACATGCGCCGGCGGCGGCACAGGCAGAGCCATGAACCGGTGTACATCCCCGAAGGCCGCAGGCATACCGGATGGATGCGGAGGGTGGCATGCACCATTCATTTTCATATAAATCCACGTATGAAGCCCCCGATGGGGACTACAGGCGCACCAGATGAAAATTCTTGCCTGCACTGATGCGCAGTGTCCTGTTTTCGCAGACCATCCCGGTGCAGTGGACCGTAGGAGATATACCAACGGGGGTGGGGACCGGGGAGGGGGAGACCCCCTCCCCGCAGGCCGCCTTCCCCCGCGAGGATAGCCGTGGGGAAGCCGTGCACGGGAAGGCAAGCGTTCGGAGCGGCGAGAATCTCCTATTGCCCGGAATGACCTGATTCGTGGACCGCGGGATCGTATTATACACCGGATCCGGGGCAACCGGTCAGCGGAGGCCTGATGGGCCGCGCCCTCCCCGGCGGATCCGGGTCTATCGAAGGCAAAGGGGATCCTGCGCCCTGTCCCTCGAACTGACGGCTGCCGAATCCTCAATGCAGCTGTGCGGGGAAGGAGCCGGGGCAAGGAACCGGCGCATCTGCGGCGGGATTTCTCCCATACCTATATATCCCCATATCCATGCTACATGGTACGTGTACACGAGATGAAACCATGGGAAGACAGAACCCTCTCCAATACCTGATATTCCTGGTCCTGCTCGCTCCGGGAGTCTGGGCCGCATATGCGGGATTGACTGCCCCCGGGCAGCCGCTCTATCTTGCGGCGGCAGTCGTTATGTTCCTGGTCGCCCTCCTCGTCGCCATCTCCTTCAATGTCGCCGACCAGTGGGAGAAGGCGGTGGTGCTCCGGCTCGGCAGATACACCGGGCTGCGGGGCCCCGGCGTCTTCTTCATCATCCCTCTCATCGAGCGCATCCCGTACTGGATCGACCTGCGGATCATCACGACATCCTTCAAGGCAGAAAAGACCCTGTCGAAGGATACCGTACCGGTCGACGTGGAGGCCGTGCTCTTCTGGAAGGTCGTAAACCCGGAGAAGGCGGCGCTGGAGGTGGAGGACTACCGGACGGCGATCAGCTGGGCCTCGCAGACGGCGCTCCGGGAGGTCATCGGGAAGTCCCTCCTCTCCGACATGCTCGAGGGAAGGGAGAAGATCGACAACGAACTCCAGAAGATCATCGATCACCGGACCGAGCAGTGGGGCGTCCACATCAGCTCCGTCGAGATCAGGGACGTCCTGATCCCTGCCGAACTGCAGGATGCCATGTCCATGCAGGCGCAGGCCGAGCGCGAGCGGCAGGCGCGGGTGATCCTGGGCGACTCCGAACGGCAGGTGGCCCGGAAGTTCGAGGAGGCGGCACGGACGTACGAGAATAACCCGACGGCGCTCCATCTCAGGGCCATGAACATGCTCTATGAGGGGCTGAGGGAGAACGCCACCATGGTCATCGTCCCGGCGTCGGTGCTCGATACGATGACGCTCGGGGAGATGTCCGGCACGGTCTCGCTGGCGCGGGGGTTTGCGGATCGCGAGGACGGGGGACGGAAGGAGCCTGCGGCGACTGCGGGAGAGCGCCCCGTCCCGGAAGAGGCCGGGAGCGCCCGGGCAAAGGAACGGGCGCCTCCGGAGGCATGATCCCTCTTCTTCTTCCCTCCCGATACGGGCAGACGCTTCATGCAGGCAGCGGCAACGTTCTTATATGAGCGGCTCGTTCATGCGCCACGCTGCTTGAGGAGTGAGTGATATGGCGAAGTGGAGATGCCGCTCCTGTACCTCTGTCTACGACGAGGAGCGGGGCGATCCCGAAACAGGCATTGCGCCCGGGACGGCCTTTTCGGATCTGCCCGGCGACTGGGCCTGCCCGGAATGCAACGCCGGGAAGGGGGCGTTTGAACGGAACAGCGAGGATCCCCCCGATGCCGCGACGGTCTCGGATGTCATCATATCGGAGCTCGAACGCTGGGGTGTCGAACTGGCCTTCGGGATGCCCGGAGAGTCCGCCCTCCCGCTCGTCGATGCCCTCCGGCGGAGCAGGAAGATCCGCTATATCGTCGTGCGGCATGAAGGGAACGGGGCGATGGCGGCATCGGCGTACAACAAACTCACCGGAAAGATCGCCGTCTGCCTGACCATCGCAGGCCCCGGAGCCACGCATCTCGCCACCGGCCTCTACGATGCAAAGGAGGATCGGGCATCGGTCCTCTCGATTAACGGCCAAGTGAAGGCGCAGTACGTCGGTCCGGGCGGGTTCCAGGAGATCGATCAGGACGCGTTCTTCCGTCCGGTCACCGTCTTCAACAACACCGTCTTTGATCCTGCGGTGGCGACGAAGATCGTCACGCGGGCGCTCCGGCATGCGATCATCGAGAGGGGCGTCGCACAGGTCTCGGTGCCGAACAACGTCCAGAAGATGCCGGTGGATGCCATGGTCTGCGAGCGGGAGGCGTGCCTGTCGAACCGGAACATCGTCCCCGCCGCAGAAGAGATCGAGAAGGCCGCAGACGAGATCAATCGGGCGGAGCGCCCGGTCATCGTCGCCGGATGGGGGGCGATGGACGCCGCCGGGGACGTCCTGCATCTTGCGCGGACGATCGCCGCACCGATCGTCATCACGCTCCGGGCAAAGGGTATCCTGCCGGACGACAACGAGTGGCTCGTCGGGATCCACGGCAGCCTCGGCTCTCCCCAGGCGAGGCGTGCGGTGAACGACGCCGATCTCCTGATCGCCTGCGGGGTCGGGTTCTCGCAGCAGACCGCCCTCCCTGCCGACAAACCGGTCGTGCAGATCGACATCGATCCCCTCCAGCTTGGAAAGCAGCCTTTCCGGGCAGCCCTGTGGGGGAACTGCCGTCTCGTCCTTCCGCTCCTGGTGGAGCGGGTGAGGCAACGGGACGGCGAATCCATGCTGCAGCAGATCGCGCTCATGCAGCGGCAATGGCGGGAGCAGCTTGAGCGCGAGGCCGATCCGGACGCAGTGCCGATACGGCCTCCGTATATCATGAAGATCCTCTCCGAGACGCTCCCCGAAGATGCCGTCATCGCGATCGATTCAGGGGATAACGGGTGGTGGTTCGGCAGGAACTTCCGGATGAAGCGGCAGAAGTTCACGATGTCGGGGTACCTGGGCACCATGGGCTACGCCCTTCCCGCTGCACTGGCGGCAGCGCTTGCCTATCCCGACAGGACGGCGGTGGCCGTCGTCGGCGACGGCGGGTTCCAGATGGTGATGGGAGACTTTGTCACTGCAGTCAAGTACGATCTTCCGATCGTCGTCGTGCTCCTGAACAACCGCGAGCTCGCGATGATCCGGGTGGAGCAGAAGATGGAGCGCTACCCGCCGTTCGGAACCGACCTGCTCAACCCGGATTTTGCCGCCTATGCAGAATCATGCGGCGGCGCAGGTGTCCGGGTCGAGCGGCCGGAGAACCTGAAGGCAGCCGTTCTGGAGGCAGTCAGGGTAAACCGGCCTGCAATCATCGATATCAATACGGATCCGGAGCGGTTTCGGTAGCCACCGATACGCCCGTCAGGGCGTGCGGCAACCGCCGGAGCCACTGCAGGTGAGGGCAAATGATCCCCTCTCCCCCCGGATGCCGCATTCGTGTACGGGAATCCGACAGAGAGATGCTCTCGCCCCATCGGAAGCTCATGATGGCCTGTTGGGGTGTTGAGGTGCGCAAAGTTTAAATGCACTCTGGTAGTAGGAACTCCCACACGGGAGGGAGTGTATTGGTAGAACTTGATCCTTTTGAGAAGCGATGCCGGGAGATGACCACCTGCACGCTTGAGGAGCGGGAACAGCTGACAGCAGATATGGCGAAGCGGTGCCTCTGCCCGACGTGCCCCACATATACGAACTGTGCCAGGGAACGGGACGAGAAGATCTTCTGCGATGTCGGGAAGAGCTTCAACTGCATCGTCTTCGAGCGGAACTGCCTCTGTCCGACCTGTCCCGTCCACGAAGAGCTCCAGATGAAGCACCAGTTTTACTGCACGCGCGGTGCCGAGAAGGCCCAGCGCTATGAGCAGGAAGTGTGGGGGATACAGTTCTAGCGTCCCGGCAGAACCGGTCCGCCGCTGTATCATACCTTTACAAAGGAGGAAGGCAGCAGCCCCCCGCTTCTGCGGGGGACATGCCGCTTTCGAGTATCTTGAGGTTTTTCCAGACGGTCCGTGCCGCCCTGCGTGCGGCGGGCACAGCGGATGAAGATCTGCAGACAGGGTGTAAGCGTCCGGGACCCGGTAATCCTGCCGGCTATCCCGTCGGCTATCCTGTTCCGGTAGACCGTGGGGAGCATCCTAACGGATTTCCACCGGCTATACTCTCGGGGAGGGGCGGCCTGCGGGGAGGGGGAGATCCCCTCCCCGGTTCCCACCCCCCGTTGGGATGCCTCTCTCGGTCCACTATACCGGGTCAGTCTGCAAAAACAGTGCCCGGGATATCGATATCCGCTCATGGTTTTTCATCCGTTGCGCCTGCCAGCCCATTCCGGGGGCTTCATGCGCGGTTTTATATGAACATGGGCGGCAAGCAGCATCACCCGCCGTCGTTCTGTCTGCCTGCGGCCTTTAAGGGCTCGTGTCGTTTCATCTGAACTCGATATCGAGATCCTGTGCCGGATCGGGTTTGATCGGGACCGGCCGCAATCCTATGACGCACCCGGAAAGGGGGCTCATCTCAATCTCTCCGATATTATATCTGGTCCGGCATGTGTACACTGTAAACGGCTCTGTTCGGGCTTATCGCTGTGAAGGGGGATTCTTTCGTCGGGAGTGTACCGGGACGGCCTCTGCTTCTGCCGCAGTGAATGCATCCCGGCCGATTCCCGCGGCGATTGTTCACCTGCCTTCGCGGAACGCTGCGGAGCACTCGGGACAGAGGAATCTCGGGAGCCGCCTCTTCAGCACTCTGGCCGGGAACGGGTAATCCCCCTCCCAGAGTTCAGGTTCCTCGCGGATGGCGTGCTCCATGCAGAGCGCCGCCCCGCAGGCGACACAGATCGCGACCGATTCACTGATCCCGCCTTCCTGTGCGCATACATAACATCTCATGGCAACCACCGGCTGCTGGCCTATCCTGCCTCCTTCTGCCGCATGGACTTACAAGCCCAGTTTCAGAGCTTGCCGGTACCGGTATCGGGCATAAGGGTCAGGTGCAGCAGGATGGTATCGCGCCGGTTAAAGGTTGCGGATCCGGGATACGGGAAAAATGAATCGGGACCGTCCGCCAGGCGGCGAACGTCTACGAACCGGCAGGGCCACGCGCATCGTAGCACGGGATGCAGACCCGCTCCCCGTCGAGGGTGCGCGTCTTTGCGTCGGCGACCGGCTCGCCGCAGAGGGCGCAGGGAACGGATGTGAAGATCCGGGCTTTTGCAGGCGGCTCGATGCTGACGGAGCGGACCGTCACCACCTCGTCGGCGGGCATCATGAGGATTCGATCCGTTGCGGCCTTCATCAGCGCGTAGAACCGCTCGCGTTCTGCGTCGGTCGCGGTATCGGAGAAGACCTTCCCGCGCAGCAGGCCCATCTCCTCCCGCTCCGGCATATCCTCGTGGGCGACGAGCACCCTGACCGCCTTCCCCTGCTCCCGGGAGATGAAGGTGAAGGCATGTTTCCCGTAATCCCTGATGATGAGGTTGCCCTTTCCTGCGGTGCAGCCCGTCACCATCTGGATGGCGTCGACGCCGCAGGCATCGGTCTCGGCAATCGCCACGAGCTCCTCGTCATAGGGGCGGGCCACGCAGAGCGCCTGCATGGCGGCGACCGCCACGCGGTAACCCGTTGCAAGCCCGGGGCATGCATGCCCGTGGAATCTGACACACTCTTCAAATGCCGGGTACATGCCCGGCACCAGGCTGGATCGATCATGATCGTGTGTATCGCACATAGGTACTCCCTTTCTGTTCTTTCTGTATGATGGGCTATCCTCCGGCTGCCGGGGTGAGGCATTTCGGGATCACACAGGGGACACCCTCGAGCTCCCCGATCACGACCTCCACGCCGTACACCTCCTCGATCTCCTTTGACGTAATGGCATCCCTGCCGCCGCAGAGATGGATTGACCTGTCTTTTAGGAGGATGAACCGGTCTGCGTACCGGAGGGCGAGGTTTAAGTCATGCATCGTCATCACGGCAGCGATCTGGTGCTGCGTGACGATCTCCCTGATGGTGGAGAGTATCTCCACCTGGTTCTTCAGGTCAAGGTTGCTCGTCGGCTCATCGAAGAGGAGGATCTTCGGCTCCTGCACGAACGCCCGCGCAATCGCGACCTTCTGGAGCTCCCCGCCGCTCATCTCGTCGATGTAGGAGAGGCGGAGGTGCTCCATGCCGAACCGCCGGAAGGCGGCATCGACGATCCGGAGGTCCTTCTCCGTGATGTCCCAGCCGATATGGGGGCGGCGGCCCAGGAGAACGGCATCGAAGGCGGTCAGCCGTCCCGTCTCCACACGCTGCGGCACGTAGCCGATCCGGCGTGCGATCTCGATTAATTCGAGGGAGGAGAGGCTGTCGCCGTTCAGGCTGATGACGCCGCTCTTCGGTTGGAGAATCCGGTTCAGGCACTTCAACAGCGTCGTCTTCCCGACGCCGTTCGGTCCCAGGATCGCAACGACCTCGCCCTCGTTGATGCTGAATCCAATCCTGGCGAGAATCTCCCGGTTCCGGTAGAAGAACCGGAGCTCGTCGACCGAGAGGATCATCGCCGATACCCCCGCAGGAGCAGGTAGATGAAGACCGGTGCGCCCATGAACGCCGTGAGCACTGCGACCGGGAGGACGTACGGCGCCACGATCAGCCGTGCGGCGGTATCTGAGGCAAGCAGGAGGATCCCGCCCATCACCATGGAGCCCGGGATCAGGAAGCGCTGCTCGTCGCCGATGATCCGCCGGACCATGTGCGGGCAGACGAGCCCGACAAACCCGATCACCCCCAGGAACGAGACGATGACGGCAGTCACGAGCGCTGCAACGACCATCCCGAGATTCCTGATCCGCTCGACGTTGACGCCGAGCCCCTTCGCCGTCTCGTCGCCGGCATCGATCGCGTTGTAGTTCCAGCGGTTGGCGATGAAGTACATGCATGCGATCGCGACGACCACGCCCATGATCCAGAGCTCCCGCCAGCCCGCGCGCCCGACGTCGCCGAACGTCCAGAAGACGACGGCGGCGAGCTGCGTATCGTCGGCGAAGTACTGGAGGAACATCGTGCCCGCGGTAAAGAGCGAGGAGAGCGCGACGCCGGCAAGGACCATCACCTCGGGCGACGCTCCCCGGATCTTTGCGATGAGCAGGATGACGGCGGTCGCAAGCAGGCAGAAGGCAAAGGCCACGAATGTCGTCAGGTAGGGGTTGTTGATGACGACGGCCCCAGCGACCGTCGAGGTCATCCGCCCGGTCCCGAGCAGGACGATCGAGACGGCGGCCCCGAAGGCGCCGGCGTTCGAGATGCCGAGCGTGAAGGGCGATCCGAGCGGGTTTCGAAGGATCGACTGCATGGCGACCCCGGCGACCGAGAGCCCCACACCGGCGGCGATCGCGGCAAGGGCCTGCGGAAGGCGGATGTTCCATATGATCGCGTCCCACTTGTGGGAGGCGGTCTCGCCGAATCGGGGAATCTCGAGGTGGAGGAACGAGGTCTCTTCTGAGATGAGCGCCAGGACGTCATTGATCCGGTCGATGGCGCCGTTGACGAGCGTGAGGAATACGTCGTATGCCGGGATGCTGACCGCGCCGACCGATATGGAGAGGATGAGGAGGATGAAGAGGAAGGCGATCCCCCCGAGGATCCAGAGGTACTTTGCGTAGGTGTAGCGCAGATAGTCCTCAGGGATCGTACCGTCTGCAAAGTGCATCGCGCTAGCCCCTCCTTCTCTCTTCTGTCATCATCTCATCACAGCGGTATCTGCGCAAACCCCAGGTTCTTATAGTGGGCGTTCATGTCTGCAAAGACCGGTTCTCCAACGAAGAAGGTATAGATCTCGTCTGCCTTCTCTTCCGGATCGATATCCTCGAACCGGTCGGGGTAGAGCGTCTTGCCGATGAAGTAGGCGTCCGCAAGCACGGTCTCGTAGTTTGTGTTGTAGTGGTTGTACGGGAGGACGCCGTAGACCCTCCCCGCCTGTACTGCAGAGAGGCCTTTTAATGCCGGATCGGTCTTCAGCTGGCCGATGGCGCCGTCATTGTCCATCTGGATCGTGCCGGCGTCGATGAAGATGTACTCAGGATCCCAGTCGACGAGCGCCTCTTTTGCGACATCGGCGTGCGCCGTGCCCATGCCTGCGGCGACGTTCCTTGCATGCACCCAGAGGAACGGTGGGTAGGCCGGTTCAGTGGAGATGATCCCGTGGGCGCCGGCGGAACTGACGCCGCCGATATAGACGGTCTTCTGCTCCGATTCAGGGATGTCGCCGGTACGGCGTTCGAGGTCTGCCATCGTCTCCTCGATATAGGCGATCACCTCTTCCGCCCGGTCCTGCTTCCCGATCACCTCCCCCATCAGGCGGAGGCCGTAGTACATGTCGGCCTTCTCCGCATCGTCCCGGAGCGATCCGTACGGGAATGCGACGACCGGAATCCCGGTCCTGCTCTGGAGGCTGTCGGCCTCTGCTGCACTCGTTCCGTATGACGTTCCGGTCGAGCCGGTCTTGAAGACGACCTGCGGGCTGATCGCTATGACCTTCTCGGGGTCGTCCTTGCCCCTGAACTCGCCGAAGAGCGGGAGGTCCTGAAACATCTCTCCGTATACATGGACATAAGGTCGGCCTTCGATCGCCCGCACCTCTTTTTCTATGCTGTCGACGCCGACGGCAAGGTCCTGCCCCTGCAGGTAGACGAGATAGCGGAGGCCGCCGGAGCCCGAGCAGAGGGCGCGCTCGGCCGGAGCTGCCACGGTGACTGTCCGCCCGAACCCGTCGGTGACGGTGGTCTCTTCACCTTCAGCCCCGGGAGCGGCCGCCTGGCCGTCCACGCACCCTGCGGCCATGAACAGTGCGGCGATGAGCGCCACCGGCATGATAATACGAACAATGGCATTCATAAGACAACTACATACTGATAGATGAGAAATTATTACTTAAACCTAACTGTTTGGAACATCGTATCACTATTTATTATTTATTTTAAAAATTAAATTAAATGGTATTAATAACGCGCTCTCCGAATCGTCGGCAAACCGGCGGTGCAACGGGAAAAGAGCGCATTAATTGCGCCATATCTGTCATATGGGCAAAAAAAAGCCGGAACATGAACGCGCCCGCCCATGAGGATGGCAGGAGGGAGACCGTGTGGGGGAGATGAACATTTTAAGCATTAATGAACTACCTTTTCTAAACCGGCCTACCCCGGGTCCGGTTTTCGCGGACTATCCTGGTGCAGTGGACCGCAGGAACAATCGCCAGGGGGGTGGGAAAGCCGTGAACGGGGCGCGAAGAATCGAGCGGCAAGAGCCTTCCATTTATTAAACGGTTCGCATTTTCATAAAAAACCGCGACGCGGCGCGGTCCGGCGCCGACCTGGATGCGGCAGAGGGCGACGCGCAGGGAGCTGGCGCCGGTCAACCAGCACAGGAGGGGCGGTGGCCGACAGATGCGCGGCATTCCCCTGTTCAGAACCACTGATCCAGCGTCTTCTGCATCGTCTTTGTCTGCAGCTTTTCAAGCGCGCCCGCCACCCTCTCTTCGGAGAAATCGTACACGTCGCAGAGCATCGAGACGATGCCCTCGTTATCGGGTGCCGACCACTCGAGGGCGTAGTCGTCAGTTACCGGCGGGTGCAGGAAGAACTCGAATATCGGGGCCGGATCGAAACCGGGCAGCTTCTCCTGAAGCGTGGCGGCAAACTCCCCGTTCCTCACGATCTTTAAGGCGGTCTTCCCGCCGACGCCCCGGATTCCGGGATTGTAATCGGTGCCCACGAGAATGCCGATCTCGATCAGCTCCTCCCTGCTGATCTGCAGGCAGTCGAGCAGACCGGAAAGGGCAATCCGTTCCGGCGCAACAACGATCGTCCTCCCCCGGGCGCGGCGCCTGCCGCTCACGGTGAGGTTGCGCACGAGGAGCGGGGTGCCGAAGAGGAGCGAGTCGTAGTCCTGCGACACGGTGTACCGGACGCTCCCTCTCTGCGCCATATACGCCGCCTGCGCCTCCCCCTCGCTCGGCGCCTGCACCCAGGGAATGCCGAGGAGGCCCAGCAGCTCTTTTGACGTCTCAAGAATGAACGCATCGATCCGGGACGACGCGCCGGCCTGCTTCTGCGCCTCCTTGATATCTCCCGCCTCGAGTGCGTCCCTCCACGCAATCCCCGCGCGCTCGCGGATCTCGCGCCGGTGGTTCACCGTATCGAGCTTCAGGTCCGGAGGAGCGCCGTCGAAGACGAAGACCGGCCTGATCCCCTTCTCCATGAAGTTCACCGTCCGGAAGAGGATGCCCGAGAGGTGCGAGGTGACCCGCCCGTCGGCGCTCATGAGCGGCGTGCCGTCCGGCTGCCGGATGATGGTCAGGAACTGATACAGCGCGTTGTGCGCGTCAACCGCAGCGATACCCGCAAGGCTCTCCCATGCCACAGGCTCCCTGCAGTCTGCCAGAAGATCACGGATCGCAACGCCCATGCCAGGTACCCATACGGAGCGCGGGTATAAATAGTGATGGCGGATCAGCGGTACATCCGCCGGGAGAGCCCATCCACAATACCCTCAAGATGACTGACGGTATTGTCGTATTTGGTATTCATGGTCTTTGAGATCTCTTCGAGGTTTACCCGCATGGTCCGTTCTCTTGCGACGACATTCTCGTCAAGGTGCCGGATCTTTATGCTGAGCGAGATGAACAGCCCGCCGAGCGAGAGTGTCATGAAGGTCGCGGCCACCGCGATGGTCAGATCCTGCCAGAATCGGAGGACCAGCACGACGGTGGAGATGACCATGACGATTGTTAAGATTATCTCTATGAAGTGCTCACGTATCTCCATGCTTTTAGGTAATAAAAATGAATTAATTAACCTGCCTATAAGTGACGGAGTACCGGGATGAATCTTCGAGACTCGCTCCCCCTATTCGGGATGCCCCTGATGCTGCTGTTCGTTCAGCTGCTGGCAATCCCGCTCGCTTTTCCGATGCAGCAGGCAGGGCTTGCGGCGTTCGAGGATCCCGGCTCTGTCGCAAACCCGTTGATATTCATCGCCATCCTGCTCGCGCTCACCTTCGTTATGCTGATGATGATCAGGCGGGGCGTGCGGCGCATCATCGCGCTGTTCATTGCGTTCTCCATATTTATCGCGTTCATATACATATTCGGCAGCCTGAGTCTCCTGTACCTGGGTATGACGGTGGTATCAGGCGTCATCAGCGTGGCGCTTGCCGGAGCGGCGACGGCCATCCTCTACCTCTATCCGGAATGGTACGTGATCGATATCCTGGGCGTGCTGATCGCGGCAGGGATCGCCTCCCTCTTCGGCATATCGCTCTCCATCCTGCCGGTCATCGTCCTGCTCGTCCTGCTCGCGCTCTACGATGCGCTATCGGTCTACAGGACGAAGCACATGATCGCCCTCGCGGAAGGGGTGCTTGACATGAAGACGCCGATTCTGGTCGTGATCCCGAAGCGGAGAACCTATTCGTTCATCAAGGAGGGGGTGAGGGTCGGAGACAGCGAACGCGGGGCGTACATCATGGGGATGGGCGACCTGATCATGCCCTCCATACTGGTGGTCTCCTCCCATGTATTCCTGGGTCCTCCCTCCCTGCTGCCCTCGTCCCTCCCGACGATCGGGGCGATGGCGGGCTCTCTTGCCGGCATGGCGGTGCTGCTCTTCATGGTTCAGCAGGGGAAGCCGCATGCCGGCCTCCCCCCGCTGAACGCCGGGGTCATCGGCGGCTTTCTGATCGGGTGCGCTCTCAGCGGGATGGGGGTGTTTTGTATCTGAGCAGCGCGGCAAGCACCTCCTCTATCCCCTCCCCGGTCTTTGTGGACATGGCGGGATAGCCCTCGATGCTTCTGATATCTGCCTTGTTGACGACCGGCACGACCGGGACGTCGACCATCTGCCGCACCTCGTCGAGCAGCCGCAGCTGTGCCTCGAGCGCGTAGCCGCACTCCTCGCTCGCATCCAGGATGAAGAGCACCGCATCGGCGACGTTGATCAGGGCGCTCACCGCCTGCCGCTCGATCGGGTTGCGTTCGGCAGCGGGGCGCTCCAGCACGCCCGGCGTATCGATGAACTGCATCCGCTCCCGCTCGACGGCGCGGTGGCCGACGATGATGCCTCTGGTGGTGAACGGATAGCTCGCCACTTCAGGCTCTGCGGTCGAGACCAGCCTGATAAACGACGACTTCCCCACGTTCGGGTAGCCCCCGACGACCACGGTGAACTCATCCTCCTTCACCTCGGGCAGTTTGCGGAGCACGTTCCGGGCATCGTTGAGGAACCGGAGATCGCCGTCCACCTGATGGACGATGGAGGAGATCCGCGCAACGGCCTGCTTCCGGACAGCGGGCGTGTCTGCTGAATGCCGCATGGATCTCGCATGCTGGTAGCCGACGGTCCGCGCCTGCTCTGCCGCCCACATCACCGCTCCGAGGGATTTCTTCAGGCGGTCGACCGAGAAGAGGATGTCCGCAAGATCCCGGTAGAACAAAGGGAGCTGGTCGAAGCTCGGGAATGCCCTGACAACGCTCCCAAGCCTGTCGTGGACGGAGCTCGCAACCGACCGCACGAACTCCTCGTTCGCCCTGTCTTTGTTGATCTTCTCTCTTCTCTTTGCCGCCGCGCGCCGAAAGCTCCGATCCAGAATCTCGTCGGCGGTCGGCACGGTCGGTATCTTCTCTAACTCCACACCCGGCACAACCTAATTTATTTACGTGGAAGATGACAGATCATTATGGATTTATCCCTTATCCAGAAAGACATCCTGATCACGCTTATTACTCTATATCATCAGCATTCTCACTCTATAAAAGGTGAGGAGATAGCGGAGGTGCTGCATCGCAATCCCGGCACCGTCCGCAACCAGATGCAGGCCTTAAAAGCGCTCGGGCTTGTGGACGGCGTGCCGGGCCCGAAGGGGGGATACACCCCGACGGCGATGGCGTATCGCGAACTGAACCTCGGGGATTACGAGCACCAGTCGGAAGTGCCGGTTGTCATCGACGGCAACGACATCAGGGGTATCAGGGCGTCGGAGATCGCCTTCACCACGCTCTGCCACCCGGACCTCTGCCATGCTGCCGTGAAGATCATCGGAAGCGTGAAACTCTTCAAGGTGGGGGATGCCGTCACGATCGGGCCGACCCCGGTGAACAAGCTCCTGATACGCGGCGAGGTCTACGGGATGGACGAAAACCAGCAGGCGCTCTTAATCAGCATATCGGAGATGATATCGCTCCCGAAGAAGCCCATCAAATACTATATGAGCGCGCCTCTCTTAACGCTCCCCGACACCGCAACCTTCCGCGATGCCGTCCATTTATTCAACGTGCACCGCATCCACGGCGCTCCGGTCATGCGGGGCGAGAAGCTCATGGGTATCATCACCCTGACCGACCTGGCACGCGGCCTTGATACGGGCCACTCTCTTGACGAGAGCGTAATCTCCGTGATGACGACCGATGTGGTGGTGGTGCCGTCGTCCACCAGGATGTACGAGGTGGTGGGCCGGTTCAAGGAACGGGAGATCGGGAGGCTGATTGTTGCCGAGAACGGGAGGCCGGTCGGCATCGTCACTCACTCAGACATACTCCGGGTCTTTCCCTCACTATGATCCTCTCTCATGGGGCAAATCTGGCCCTGCATCCCGCAGATGACGGATAAGTATATATATTAGTAGTAATATGTTCGTTCTGTAAACTGAGCTCGTGGATAAGGTAACTTTGCCAGAGCTCCATATTAAGGGGGAATGATGTGATGACAGATTTGCCGCTCGCACCTGTGGGCAGGATCGTAAAAAAGGTAGGAGCTGAACGGGTCAGCTCCGATGCAAACGAAGCTCTCGCAGCGCTCATGGAAGACTACGCTGCACGTATCGCCAAAGAGGCAATCAAGCTCGCCGGTCATGCAGGGAGAAAGACGGTCAAGGCAACCGACGTAAGAATGGCAGCCGAATCGTTAAAATAACGCTCATCCTTTTTCTCGCAGCTACGGGTAAGCGCCTCCCGGACCTCCCGGGAGGCCGGGCCATTCGCGTTCTTTTTAAAAATCCCGAACAACCACCCGGGTTCCTGAGCGGGCAGGGGCACGCGGGATGAGAGGGGCGGGTGATCTTCACCGTCCATTTTCCTGAAATCCCGACCCGGTCCGGGGAACGGTTCACGCGTTTTCGTTCGTTGCGCTCCGGCGCACGGCGTCCCGCCGCCTGTCTTCCCCGGGGAGGGGCGTGATACCTCCTGTGGTCCGCTGCAACAGGATGCCTGCACTCTATGTATGCATCGATGCCATCAGGTGCGCCTCCTGCCCGCCGGGCTGCATGACCGTTTCGGAGATATCACAAAGCACTATATAGTACAAAGCATCACATTTTTCTATGAATAAGACGTTCTGCCGCAACTTAGCCAAGAAAAAGGTAATGAGCAATGACGGGATGCTCATCGGTACCATCAAAAATATCATTGTTGACCTCGGTACCGGGCAGGTCGTGGATCTCATAGTCAAGCCTGACGATACCTTTAATACAGACGGATTCCGCATGGATGGAGATAAAATGTTCGTCCCCTTCGAAGCGGTGAAGGATATCAAGGATTATATTGTGGTTGATCGCTATCTGCTGAGAAAATCGGCGTAAAACCTCTTCACCGCCTCTACAAATCCATCGCCACACCTTTTCTTCGTGACATAATCCGCTATCGCTTTCGTATCGGGATGCGAGTTTTTGACCGCCACGCCGACGCCTGCCGCCGCGAGCATCTCCACGTCGTTCATCGAGTCCCCGATCGCCAGAAATTCGGAGGGATGGAGGCCCATGGCCTCTGCAAGTTGTATCAGGGCGATCCCCTTGTTCACACCGTGTGACTGGAGGTGGATGGCAAAACCGGTATCGAGCACCCTGACAGGGTGCTGCTTAAGCACCTGCCTGACCTCGTCGGCGTCGATCGTCCGGGCGAAGGCCACGTCGGCGAACCGGTAATCGGGGCTGTACAGCTCGAGCTCCGTCCCGCTTTTCGCAAAGTGCGCCTGCAGTGCCCGGAAGGCGGTCCAGCATGCCTGCCGGTCGCCGAGGATGTGGAGCTTCCCCGCAAACCTGTTGCGGTAGATGCCCCCGTTCTCGCCGATGATGCTCCCGTTGGTGCCTATCATCCTGCAGAGCCCGTCCATGAAGCAGCAGGTGTTGCCGCTTGCGATCACGACGTCGATGCCGCCGTCTACGAGGTCGCGGATGCATTCGATGGCATCCGTGCTGATCCGGCGGCGCATATCGGTGATGGTACCGTCCACATCGGTTACAACTGCCTTCAACACGGTTTGAGGCCTGCCTGTTCCACCATGAACGCCGCCTCGCCGTCGGGGAGGTTCGGGCTGTCCACCAGGCGGGCAATCCGCTTGCCGCCCTTGCTCTTTCGCAGATACAGCCTGAAGGTGGCGGTGTGCCCGACGATATTGCCGCCGATCGGCCGGGTCGGATCCCCGAAGAGGACGGCGGGGTTCGACATCACCTGGTTTGTTACCAGGCCCACGGCGTTATGTTCGTCGATCACCTTGAAGAGATCGTGCATGTGCCGGTTCAGCTTCTGCTGGCGGGCGGCAAGGGTGCCGCGGCCTGCATACTCTGAACGGAAGAGTGCGGTTAGGGAGTCCACGATGAAGAGGCGTACCGGCCACTCCGAGTTCCTGAGTTCCGAAGCGAGCTCGCGGGCCGAATCGATCAGCAGCATCTGGTGATCGGAGCTGTGGGCGCGGGCAACGTGGATGCGGTCGAGCACCTCTTCGAGCGTGCCGAGTTCCGGGCCGACATCCTCCAGTCCGGCAAGCATCTGCTCGATCCGCTCAGGCCTGAAGGTATTCTCGGTATCGATATAGATGGCGCTCCCGCCGAGCCCCCCGAATGCTTCGGGTATCTGGACGTTGACCGCCAGCTGGTGAACGAGCTGGCTCTTGCCTGACCCGAACTCCCCGTACACCTCGGTGATCGCCTGCGTCTCGAGACCGCCCCCGAGCAGGTCGTCGAATTCAGGGACCAGCGTCTTTAACTTCCTGATATCCTTCCGTTTGTCCAGGATGTCCCTGCCGGTCTTAAATCCGCCGATATCGGCCATCTTCCGGGCCGCCATGATCAGCTTCTTGGCGGTTGCCTCGCCGATCTCCACCGCTTCGGCGAGATCGGCTGTTGTGGCGGTTGCGATCCCCTCGACGGTTGCATACCCCGCTTCGCGGAGCTTGTCGGCTATCGTTGGTCCAACGCCAGGCAATTCTTCAAGATCAATCTCTGCCATCTCTGTATACCTCACTTGATCTGTGTACATATGATTTTTATGCCCGGGCATATAGGTCAGTGGCCATGCGGGGTGAAAGTGAACCCCTCAGCCACCGCGTCCCGCAAGAAGGGCATCGGCGCGCTCTACCAGCGCCGCAGGATCCATGCTGACACCCTCCCCGTGCCCGACCCGGATGAACCTCCTGCTCACCCTGCCCCGCACGCGCACCTCACAACCGGGCGGGAACTCCGTGTCCAGGCGGTAGCACTCGCTCCCGTCGTCGATGCAGATCCCGGCGGGCGTTGCAATGACGGTGCCTGCGATATCGATCTCCCTCTCCCCGGCATCATGCACCACAAGGGCGCCTCCCCGCCCAACGCTGAGCTCGAGCTCTCCGTATCGCCCCCGCCGTGCGGATGCGTTGTAGATCTCGATCAGGTCGCCTGCAATCAGGTGTTCCTGCGCACGCTCTCCCCAGAGGACCAGCCGCACTTCGCCGGTCTCGTCGGCGACGGTCAGGTTTCTCACCCACGACGTCCCGCCCGCCCGCGTGGTGAACATGCGGGGATGCTCCACGCTTCCGACCCTGCCCGCAACCGAGCAGGTGCTTCCTTCCCGTACGGCGGATATGGGGGTGTGGGGCACGGCGATCCCGGCATCCAGAGCCACCACTGCCCCTGCTTCGCCGAGGCTGTACTCGATGCCCTGCTCTCCGGTTTTTTCCGTCGCCCCGGTGATGCGGATGCAGCACCCGGGTGAAAGCCCCTCAAGGAGGGGCGGCGCCCAGCATACCAGCCGCGCCACACCATCCTTATTTCCGATCACGCCCTCCACCATCTCGCCCGCGCTCCCGTCCTTCCGGACAAAGGATCGGGGCGGATCCAGCCCGAGCAGGCGGACTTCAAGCCCGATCTCCGGGTCTGCAGCATCGCGCACCACCCCGGGCTCGGCGCAGGCGATCTCGCATGCGGTCTTTCGCAGTGCAAGTGCATGGATCTCGGGCGGCACCGTCCTCTTCGGCCTGCCCACGATCTCGAGCACGTCCCCAACCTCGATCTCATGCACTGCCGCCGCCTTATCGTCCCAGAGGACGAGGTGCGCCTCTCCGGTCTCATCGCCGACGGTCAGGCGGGAGACGAGGCCCGGCTCTCCTTCGGGCCGCTCGAACTCGCGGGGTTTCCCGACGACCAGGACCTTGGCGAAGAGGCTGACCAGACTCGAGGCTGCCTGCAGATCCCGGATCTTCAGATGCGATCTGCCCGCCTCCCTGACGACGAGCATCGCGGCGGTATGGTAGTCCAGCAGGTCTCCCGATGCCGCGATCTTCTCCTCCACGCACCGCTCGAACTCTTCCCTGGAGAACAGGTCGTCGACGAGACGGTAATGGAACGTCACCGGGCCTCCGCACCTACTGCCAGAAGGGGGTCTCCATGGCACGCATGATGTCTTCCATCGTCTCGGCCCGCCGCATCGGTGCGGCATCCGGTCCGCGGAGCAGCACCTCCGCACAGCGCGGCCTGCTGTTGTACTGGGAGGACATCGCAAACCCGTACGCACCTGCGTCCAGCACGGCGATCAGGTCCCCCGCCTCCAGCAGGGGGAGCATCCGCTCCTTTGCAAGCAGATCTCCGCTCTCGCAGATCGGGCCTGCAATGCTGTACGTCCGCTCGGGGAGGGCATCCGCCCGGTTTGCCACGACCACCTCGTGGTAGGAGTCGTACATGGCAGGGCGGACGAGCAGGTTGAACCCGGCGTCCACGTTGGCAAACGCCGTATGCGCACGCTTGACGGAATTGACGCGGGTGAGCAGGACGGTCGAGTCGCCGACGAGCCAGCGGCCCGGCTCGACGCAGAGCGCAGGCTCGATGCCGCATGCCCGGATACCCCTCAAAAAGACGGGCATGATGGCCGCGGCGTACTCCTCCGGCGTCGGTGCGATATCGATCTCGCGGCGGTACGGGATGCCGAGTCCGCCGCCGATATCGACGAACTTCAGGTTGACGCCCATATCGGTGAGATCCTGCATGAGATCGACCATCACGGCCATGGCGCGGGCGAAGGGCTCGACCTCCAGGATCTGCGATCCGATATGGCAGTGGATGCCCGCGGGAGTGAGGTTGTTGCAGGAGAGCGCCTCCCGGTAGGCGCTGTGGATCTGCGATGCCGGAATCCCGAACTTGCTGGTCTTTAAGCCCGTGGCGATCTTTGGGTGGGTGGGCACCTCAAGCGCCGGGTTGACGCGGAATGCAATCTCGAGATTTCTCTCTTCCCGCGCCGCAATGGCATTCAACTGCCAGAGTTCGTCCATCGAGTCCACCGAGACCTTCACGCCCTCCCGGACCGCGAGCAGAAGATCGGCGGGGCTCTTTGAGTTGCCGTTGAAGAGCAGGTTCTCCGGCTTCATCCCGGCGAGGAGGGCAAGGTGGAGTTCGCCGGACGAGAAGACGTCCGCACCCGCGCCGAGCGATGCAAGCGTCCTGAAGACGGAGAGGTTGCCGTTTGCCTTTGCCGCATAGAGCACCTGGACGCCGGGATAGTGGTCGGTCAGCGCCCGGTACATGCTCCGGTAGTTCTCGCGGATCCGCTCCTCATCGGTCACGTAGAGAGGCGTGCCGAACTCCTCTGCAAGCACCACCGAATCGTGCCCGCCGATGAAGAGGTGGCCCTCCCTGACGGTCAGGTGCGGCGGGAGGATCATAGCGAGACCCTCCCCATCCGATCCACGGCCTCCCGGATCCGCTCGAGAGACCGGGTGATGGCGAACCTGACGTACCCCTCTCCGTTCGTGCCGAAACCAATCCCCGGCGTCGCCACGATGCCGGCTTCGTCGAGCAGGCGGGCGGCAGCGGCTATGCTGTCCTCCACCGCCGCCCAGACGTAGAACGTCGCCTTCGGAGGCTGCACGTCAAACCCGATCTCCCGGAGGCCTGCAACCAGGAGGTCTCTGCGTTCCCGATAGATATTGCACGCCTGCCCGATACAGTCCTGCGGGCCAGAGAGTGCGGTGATCGCTGCATGCTGGATCGCATCGAAGGCACCCGAATCGACGTTGGTCTTCACGCGTCCGAGGCCGGCCACGATCTCCGCACTGCCGCAGGCCATCCCAATCCGCCAGCCGGTCATATTGTAGGTCTTTGAGAGTGAGTGCATCTCAATGCCGACCTCCATCGCACCGTCGATCTCAAGGAACGAGGGAGCGCGGTAGCCGTCGAAGGTGATCTCCGAGTACGCGTTGTCGTGGACGACCACGATCCCGTGCTCGCGGGCGAACTCCACGACCTCCTCGAAGAACGATCGCGGGGCGACTGCCGCGGTGGGGTTGTTCGGGTAGTTGATGAACATGAGCGCCGCCTGCCGGAGCACATCGGCAGGAATGTCGTCGAGCACCGGGAGAAATCCGTTCTCGGCGGCAATAGGCATCTCATAGAGTCTTCCCTCAGAGAAGAGCGTCGATGTCTTGTAAACGGGGTAGCCGGGATCCGTTGCCAGCACATACTCCCCGGGATTGACAAACGCCTCCGGTATGTGGGCGATCCCCTCTTTCGATCCGATCAGCGCCAGCACCTCGCTCTGCGGGTCGAGGTCGACGCCGAACCTGCTCCTGTACCATGCTGCGACCGCTTTCCGGTATTCGATCATTCCGGTATATGATGGATAGTGGTGGGTTTCAGGATCGCGTGCTGCAGTGCAGAGCGCCTCGACGATATGATCGGGGGTGGGGAGATCGGGATCGCCTACCCCGAGATCGATGACGTCCACGCCCTGGCTCAGCTTGTTCGCCTTCATCGCGTCGATACGCGCAAAGAGATATGGCGGAAGGTGATCCATGCGTCTTGCGTACATTGCTCAGGGTATTGGGCCCGTGGCCTATTTAAGTTGGCATTCGTTTCGCCTTCGAAAAAACCTCTCCGGGGTCATTGACCGATTCAGGTTTCCCGGGTGCCGTCTTCACCATACACCGGAGGCTGTTTCGAAACGGTATGACGCCCTGCAGGCCGCAGGCGAACACCTGATGCAGATCGACGAACTGGATGGAGAAATCCCGGATCCGGTGGACCGTGAGGGGCAGCGGGATGGGAGTGGAGACTCCCCGTCGGCCTCCCCCATGAGGCGATAGTCGGCGGGAATCCGTGCACGGGAGCGCATTCGCGGCCCAAACCGGGTCGATATCACACGAAACGCACCTGTGTCTCCAGGCAGCAGGCATACCGAATGAAGGGGATGGCGCCGAATATAATGGTCGCCCCGGAACTCCAATAACGGGAGGAGCATCTCATCTCTGCCCGGCGACGGTCGGGCAGCAGGTCGGTGTCGGTATTGCGTGTTTCTCCAGAGCCATACTTCTGTTCCCCTCTCCGTGGCCCGGCGTCGCCGGTTCCGGGTCGCCGATGCGCCTGACGGGCCGGGAGCAAACATAATTATTAATCATGCCGTGCAGGAAAGGCAGTACAGGGGTTATAAAAGTGGCATCGACACGAACCGTATACATGGACCATGCGGCGACGACCTATACCCTGCCGGAAGTCCTCGAAGCGATGCTCCCGTATTTTTCCGAGCATTTCGGCAACCCGTCCTCGCTCTACAGCATCGCGGAGGTCTCGCGGAGGGCGGTGGAGGAGGCACGCGGGAAGGTTGCAGCGGCCATCGGGGCAGAGCCCGAAGAGATATACTTCACCGCCGGCGGCACGGAGTCCGACAACTGGGCGATCAAGGGCACCGCCTTTGCAAGGCGGAAATCCGGCAACCATATCATTACGTCCGCCATCGAGCACCATGCCGTCCTGCACGCCTGCGAGTACCTGGAGAAGCAGGGATTCTCCGTCACCTACCTCCCGGTGGACGGGGACGGCCGCGTGAACCCTGCGGACGTGGAGGAGGCGATCACCGATAAGACCATCCTGATCTCGGTGATGCACGCGAACAACGAGATAGGGACCATTCAGCCCATTGCCGAGATTGGCCGCATCGCCCGCAGCCACAGGATACCGTTTCATACCGATGCGGTGCAGACGATCGGCGCGATCGGGATCGACGTCGATGCGATGAACATCGACATGCTCTCGCTCTCGGCCCATAAGTTCTACGGCCCGAAGGGCGTCGGAGCGCTCTATATCAGGAAGGGGGTCAGGGTCGACAGTCTGCTGCACGGCGGCGGACAGGAGAAGAGGAGGCGCGCCGGGACCGAGAACGTTCCCGGTATCGTCGGGCTCGGGGCGGCGATCGAGATCGCAACGGCAGACATCGACGCGTATGCGGGGAGGCTTGCAGCGATGCGGGATCGGCTCTGCCGCGGGATACTCGAGACGATCCCGCATACGCGGCTGAACGGGCATCCGACGGAGCGGCTGCCGGGAAACCTGAACATCAGTCTCGAATTTGTCGAGGGGGAGTCGATCCTCCTCCTCCTGAACGCCCACGGGATCGCCGGCTCGACCGGCAGCGCGTGCAGTATGGGATCGCTTGAGCCGTCGCACGTGCTGCGCGCGATCGGGCTTCCGCACGAGATTGCGCACGGCTCCCTCCGCCTGACGCTCGGGCATGTGAATACGGAGGAGGATGTGAACTACGTCCTTGAGGTGCTGCCGAAGGTGATCGAGCGCCTTCGGAGCATCTCGCCCCTTTCAGCCGGCGAAAGCAAGACGGGGCAGCGTGACTGACGTGCGGGAGGAATGAGTGTATGGTCTGCTCTGAATGCGTGGTCATCTACTGCACGGCGCCCCCTGGTGAGGCGGCGTCGATAGGAAAGGCGCTCGTTACGGAGAAGCTTGCTGCATGCGCGAATATCGTCGAGGTCAGGTCGATCTTTGCCTGGCAGAACGAGATCTGTGAAGAGCAGGAGCACCTGCTCATCATTAAGACACAAAGCGCCCTCCTGGATCGGATCACCGAGCGAATCCGGGAGCTGCACACCTACGACCTGCCGGAGATCATCGCCCTCCCGATCGTGGCCGGATATGCTCCGTACCTGGACTGGGTGCAGGAGGAGACGGCGGGATGAAGCTCTTCCAGTACACCGGCGTCCAGGTGCGGGACGGGAGGGTGAGGGAGATACGCGACGACATCGCGATCGAGGAGCGGTTCTCCCTGTACCTCAACGACCGGTTCCTGACCACGCAGGTGGCCAGCCCGGAGTGCCTGCGGGAGCTCGGTGCCGGGTTCGTCGTCTGCGAAGGGCTCGCGGATGAGGTGCATGGCGTGGACGTATCCGGCAACGAGATCAGGGTCTATGCCCCTTCTGCAGGCGCGATCGCGCTCGAGGTCGAGTCGTCGGGCGGGTACCGGGTGGCGCGCGAGCCCGCCCCGGTCCGGTCGGCGATCAGGGTGCGGCCCGACGACATCTTCCGAATTACTGCCGGGATCGAGTCAGAATCCTGGCGAAAGACCGGGGGTGTCCACTGCTCCGTCCTCTACAACGGTGACCGCAGGGTCGCCCGCATCTGCGATGTGGGCAGGCACAACACCGTCGATAAGGTAGTGGGCCATGCCGTCCTGAACGGCATCGATCGCTCTGCCTGCATCCTTGGCTGCACGGGCAGGCAGCCTGCGGGCATGGTCGCAAAGATCGCGCATGCCGGGATCCCGATCGTCATATCCCGGGCGGCGTCAAGCGATCAGGGTATCATGACGGCGGTCCGGACGGGCGTCACGCTCATTTGCTTCTCGCGGGACGGGAGGTTCACTGTATATGCCCACCCGGAGCGGGTGGAGGGTATATCTCCTGACACGAAACAGGGTACATGATGGAAGAGTCTTCGGTTGCCGGAACCACGGGGAGGGCCGGGCAGGGAGAGGGTGCGGACGCACTGATCCTGCTCGGCTGCCCGCAGGTGCCGGTACAGACAAGTGCAGCGCTCTACCTTGCCCATGCGCTCTCCCGGGCAGGGATACGCCCGCGCATTGCCGGAACGCCGGCGGCGCGGAAACTGGTTGAGGTCGCTGATCCCGAACGGCATTATGCAGCCGATCTCGCGGATCTCGACGGGTGCATCGGGGAGATGGCAGAGGGGCGGGGTGGTTATCGCTACTGCTTCGCCTTCATCCACAACGACTCCGGCGTCGCCTACGCCGCAACCGTTGCCGCCATCTCACAGGCGCACATTGTCGCCGTCCTCTTCGGGGAGCATGCAGAGGCGCTTGCCGGGGAGATCGAGTTTCCCTGTGAGAGGATCGTGGCGCCTGCCCCCCATAACCCCCTCCCGCTGAAGCGGAGGATCGATGAGGTATTGACATGGGTTGCCTCGAATCAATGAACTATGAAGTCCTCCTCTCGCAGTGCACGTTCCGGGAGGCGCGGGAGTATATCAGGAAACGCTGCCGCGAAGTCCACGAGGTCGCGCCGGGCTACCGGATCGCCGACATCCACCTGATCGGAGTTCCCCCGCTGCTCGTCGGTGTCGACGGAGATACCATCGTCTTCCCCTACACCAAGCCGTGCCACGGCACGTTCGTCATCAGGGCTGGCAGCGGAGAGGAGGCCGCGAGGCTGCGATCGGCGAAGAAAAAGCGATAGGCGCTCACCTTTTTTTGCAGAAACGCACCTGAAGCCCGGCAGGCTGCCGGCCTGACCGGCGAAGAGCGCGATGCATCGGTGAAGATATCCATAATGCGGTCCGGTCATGGCAGTCCCGCTGCAGTGGTCTGTGGGGGCAGGGGAAGGGGCCTCACACCGTGAGGATGGCCGGTGGGAGGCCGTGCGCCGGAGAAGACCATTGAAAGCACTGATAGCCTGTAATATCCAGGGCCGGCCTTATTTCCGGTGTTTCCGGCATGTTATGTGAAACCACATGAGTCCAGGGCCACAGGCATACAGCAGGAACATGGACGGGGATGCTCACCGGTCATGTTCATATAAAACCGCGTATGAAGCCCTGGGGAGGGGCTGCAGGCGCAACCGATGAAAATCCTTGATCCGGCCTCCGTTTTCGGTTTCAAGGGCATTTTCATGTAAAACCGCGTATGAGGCCGTTTTTACGGCCACAGGCACGACTGGTGAACATTCTTGAGCCTACACACCTACACAGTGTCCTGTTTTCTCAGATTATCCCGGGACAGTGGACCGAGGGGGACATCCCAACAGGGGTGGGGACC
>JAHKLN010000026.1 GCA_020854755.1 Methanomicrobiaceae archaeon
CGGCAGTTCCTCTTGCGGACCGAAGGGGCTTCGCCCCTTTCGAAACCCCCGGCGACCTAACCGTCGCCTATGAGTTTATACGATCGAAAGAAACGATGGACTTGGCGGGATTCGAACCCGCGGCCTTTACGTTGCGAACGTAACGATCTACCCCTGATCTACAAGCCCGAAAAATGAGATCAGAGTATGATCTCGATATCTAATTTCTCTGCCAGCTCTTTATACCTATTCCTGATGGTAACCTCGGTCACCCCCGCCACCTCGGCGACCTCGCGCTGGGTGCGGCGCTCTCCGCCGAGTATGGACGAGATGTAGATGGCTGCTGCGGCAACGCCCGTCGGCCCCCTGCCGCTCGTCAGCTCCCTCTCGCCCGCCTGGCGGAGGATCTCCACCGCCCTGCTCTGCACCTCGCCCTTCAGGCTCAGGCCCGAGCAGAACCGCGGGACGTAGTCGATCGGGGAGGTCGGCAGGAGTTTCAGACCCAGCTCGCGGGAGATGAACCGGTAGGTGCGGCCGATCTCCTTTCTGGAGACCCGGGATACCTCTGCAATCTCGTCCAGGGTGCGGGGGACGCTGCACTGGCGGCATGCCGCATAGAGCGCCGCCGCCGCGACACCCTCGATGCTCCGCCCGCGGATCAGGTTCTTGTCCACGGCATCGCGGTAGACGACCGCCGCGGTCTCGCGGACGTTCCGGGGCAGACCGAGAGCAGACGCCATCCGGTCCAGCTCGGAGAGGGCGAATGCAAGGTTTCGCTCTGTCGCATTCGAGACGCGGATGCGCCGCTGCCACTTCCGGAGACGGTAGAGCTGGGCGCGGTTCTTGCTGGAGATTGCACGCCCGTAGGAGTCGCGGTTCCTCCAGTCGATCATCGTCGAAAGACCCTTGTCGTGGATCGTGAAGGTCATCGGTGCACCCACACGGGAACGCTTCATCCGCTGGTCGTGGTCGAAGGCACGCCACTCCGGACCGCGGTCGATGAACTCCTCGTCAAGGACAAGCCCGCAGTTCTGGCATACGAGCTCGGCACGCTCGTAGTCCTGGACGAGCTGGCGGCTTCCGCACTCGGGGCATACGGACTGTACGCTCTCCTCGGTCCGTTTCTTCTCCTTCTCCTTGACCTGCTGCTCCCCTCTCTTTCTCAGGGCCTCACGCTGCATCTGCAGCTGTTTCAGCTTCTCAACTTCTGCCATAGATATTCACCATTTTTTATTTCCCAAACAACTTCTCTCCAACTGCCGTGGAACAGTCACCATAACAGAGAACTGCCGCATAGGGAGCTTTAATATTCCCAAAGACGTCAACGATCCTCCCAACCGGCTTCATTCGCCGATCTATGACCTCACTGTACAGGCTTGGGAGCTGTGCAGCATTGCATCGCAAGATTAACAAACGACGACTGCAAACACGTATCGAACGCCCGACGAACTTCAATCTGTAACCTCTAAGGGACTCTGCAGTTGATGATATTTAGTAACATATATATATGGTTCGGTACAGTATATAAACCTTGCGCCAAGATATAAATAATAGTTATCTCCGATGCAGGAACCGAATGATGTCCTGCGAGAGCGCTGCTGCACATTCCTTCTCCGTCATCCCCGCCCCGAGCGCTATTGCCCGGCGTGCATCGCCGCTCATCAGATCCGAAGGTGCATGGGTATCGGAGTCCACGACCACCAGACACCCGGCCTCCCGTGCAACCCTCATTACATGCCCGTTCGTCCTGTTGTGCCCGCCGCGTGCCGTAATCTCGAGCGCGATCCCCTGCCCGGCAGCAAGCGCGGCATCATCGGGGGTGATCAGGCCGGGGTGCGCGAGCAGGTCGACATCGCTGCTCGTGCAGGCGGCCCGGTTGGTGCCGGGCGCCACCGGTTCCACCACCGTCTCCCCGTGCACCACCACGATATCGGCCCCGCTCGCCTTCGCCTGCCGGGCCAGCCCATGGATCTCCGCTGGGGGGACATGCGTGAGCTCGACCCCTGCAAGGAGCTCGATTTCGTAGCAGCGCGCCGACTCCTTCACCCGCTCGACCGCCTCCAGGAGCTCGAGGAGGTTTGAGGCATCCGCGTGGTCCGTAATCGCGATCGTCCGGTAGCCAAGGACGGCAGCACGCCGCACGAGCTCGATTGGGAGCATCTCCCCGTCGCTCAAGATCGAATGGGTGTGCAGATCGTACATGCCGCTCACTTCCTGCCCTCCGGTTTTCTCGGCTCGACCTTCTTCGCCTCCAGGTGCCGGGCCACCCGCTTCAAGAGCGCCTCTTTGCTCTCGTCCCAGGCGACCGCAATCCGGCCATCCCGGCTCGTCCAGCAGGCAGGGTGAGAATGCTCCTCAACGCGATAGGTCAGGCCCGCCTTCTTTGCGGCATTCGCCAGATCCGTGATCGTGGGGCTTTTTATCGCCATCGATCGGGGAACGCGCCTCCCTTCGCGGCGCTTCAGCGATGCATCGAAGTAGCAGGGATACAGGATGCGCTCGTTGCTCATTGAGGTACTATTGGCGGGTTAATCTATAAACAGTTCATGATCAATACTACTACAGCTATGCATCATATTGACGTTCACGTGGAGAAGGACATCTACAGCGCAAACAACCGGATCGCAGACGGCAATGCAGTCCGCCTGCAGAAAAACGGGATAAAGGCGCTCGATCTCCTGGGTGCGATCGGGTCGGGGAAGACGGCGCTGATCGAGCGGCTCGTCCCGCTGCTTCGAGAGCGGGGGCTCCGGGCAGGCGCGATCGCCGGCGACGTCTACGGCGACGACGACTTCCGGCGGCTCATCGCGCTCGGGATTCCGGCCGCAAACGCCAACACCGGGAAGGAATGCCACCTGGACGCTCACCTCGTGGAGCATGCGCTCCAGGAACTCCCGCTTGATCAGATCGACGTGCTCTTTATCGAGAATGTGGGAAACATGGTCTGCCCGACCGATTTCCGCCTCGGGGCAGAGAAGCGGATCGTGGTCGTCAGCGCAACGGAGGGGGACGACGTGGTGAACAAGCACCCGATGATGATACGGGAGAGCTCGATCGGCGTCATCAACAAGATCGACCTCGCCGGGTACGTCGGGGCCGACCTGGACCGGATGGAGCGGGACATGCTCCGCTACAACCCCGGGATGCAGGTCTTCCGGACGAACTTAAAGACGGGAGAGGGAACGGAAGCGCTCCTCGATGCAATCCTCCGCTGATCAGCACCGTTAAATAGTTCCGGCAGGAATATATATAGCACTTTAATGGTGAACCCTCACCGGGAAGCAGATACAGATAGGAGACAGGTGGTCATATGCAGTGGCAAGGCAGATCAGTACGGAAATCAACAGGCGGCCGGTACCGTAAATCCAGAGGAAAGAAGAGTGCAGAGCTGGCGCGGGCACCTGCCGATACGCACATCGGCGAGGATCGGAGGAAGATCCTCCGCACATTCGGGAGCAACCACAAGGTCAGGGCGTTGCGGGCGATGTACGCGACGGTGGCAAACACCAGAGAGGGCTGGACCAGGAGGGCGCTCATAGAGACCGTGGAAGAGAACACCGCCAACCCCAACTACGTCCGGCGAAACCTCCTCAACAGGGGAGCGATCATCAGGACCGAGGAAGGGCGTGCCCGGATCGTCAGCAGACCCGGCCAGCACGGCGTGATCAACGCCGTCCTGATCGAATAGATCGCAGGCAGCAGCGCGTTTTCCGGGGATCAGGCCGGAAGCCTTTGCGGCCCGGCGGACCGTGACCCGGGCCTTCCCGATCGGATTCTTTTTACGTCTCACGGTTCTCACTTGTATTGATGCGCAGGATCTATCATCGCTTTCCACACCGTATCGATTACGACTTTGAGATCGATCGCCCGTTCCGGGATGTGCTCAGGTGCCTCCGCCTTCTGCACAACACCCACACGACCAGCCGCACGGAGAACGGCCTGGTCAAGTCGCGGATACTGATCCAGATATCCGACAACATGACACAGTTTGAAGACATGGACACCATGCCGCCCATCGAGGACTCCGTGACCGAGGCCGGGGATTTCCGGATCGACCTGCAGGAGACGCTGTTAAACCCGGATCGCCGGCTGCCGGTTGCGGCAAACACGTTCCTGCTCCGGGTCATGGATAAGGGGTCGCGGACGGAGTGCTTCGTGGTGAAGCAGGGGCGATCCGGCGGCATGGACGCGATGGATCTCAGAATGCTCCTGAAGGGTGCCTGCGAGTGAGCCTGAAGATCGTCGTCGCGGCACCGTTCCGGCACATGCGAAAAGAGCGGCTGCAGAAGAGCGAATTCATTTTTTATCTCTCCATAGACCGGAAATGGATGAACCGGGATCAGGCAGCCCTCCTGCTCGACCGCGCCCGCGAACGCGGGCTTGTCGAGTACAGCGAGGGGTGGATAACACCGCTCTTCGACGTATCGGAGGTAACGCTGCCGCTCGGGTTCAGGCCGGGATCCGATATCTTCGAAGACGAGAGCCCTGCAGAGGCGCTCATCGGGCGGATCGCCGCCGCCACCGGCATGACAGACCGGCAGGTCGTGGCGGAGATGAACCCGCTCATCACCGATCAGTTCGACGGCAATCTCCGCGTGGAGGCTGCGGCGGTGCTGATTGCAAAGAAGTACGGCGTCCCGTTCGAAGATCTGCTCGATGCACTCGCCGAAAGCGTCGGGAAAAAGAATAGGGTCTGATTATTCAGCTGGCTCTGCCTTTTCAAAGTATTCGTTCAGGGGTTTCTCGCCGTATTCCTTGACGCGGGCATTGATCTGGACAAAGTCCGCGCTGATCTCGTTGCCGCGCACCGACTTGCGGCGGCGCTCGCCGCTGTACTTCGGGGAAAAACCGGTCCCTGCCGAGAGCAGGAGCCTCCGCCGCCCCGATCCCGGGAGATCCCGGCGTGCCGGTATGCCGGTCCTGTCCGTGCCCCCGGTGATCTCGATCACGTAACCGGGAAGGCCGAGCACTCCGGCGTCCATCTCCGCCCCGATGCGCTTCCCGACAAATGCCCCCGCTGCAGGGCCTGTTGCGTCTATCTTATACGAGCGCCCTGATTGTGGATCCGAAAGGACTATCTTGAAATCAACCATTATCTCTGACTCCTCTGGAAAGTATCAATAAAATTGGCTATTGAAATATTAAATACTACTTGCCCCAGAACGGATTGGACCGGCGCTTCATGAGGGTGAACTCCTCAAAAATCTCCCGCATATCGGGGTTCAGCGTGGAGAGGAGCTCGCGTTCGATCACCTTCACGTGCCGTTCTGGTATATCCACGTAGAGTTCGTCCTCCACATTGATCTGGCGGCCGACCGTCGGGCCTTCGATCGAGATCGCCACCTCAAGACCGGCCTCCGCATTATGGATCGTCTCCTGGCGGAGCTGGATCTGCTTCAGCTGCCCCACCTTCTTCCCGTTCGGGAGCACCAGGTTCACGCCGCTCTGCAGCCTGCCTGCGAGCACACGGACGCCGACGACGGCAGGGCTGCTCTGCCTGAAGACGCAGTTCGGGAGGATCCGGATCTTGGCCGGCATGATCAGGTTCTCAAACCGCTGTTTCTCCATCTCCCGCTTCTTCTCGTCACGCCATTCCACGTAATCCTCGATGAGCCGGTAGATCACGCCCCCCTCGAAGAGATGGACGTTTGCCGTCTCCATCAGGGTATCGATGGCGTCCGGGAGGGTGGAGGTGTTGAATGCAAGAATAACGCTGTAGAGCGGGTTTCTGATCGTGCCTGCCTCGATGATGTCGTAGCGCGTCACCGGCCCGACCTCTGCCTTCATCACCGCGATGCCCTGGGTATCGAGCTCCTTGCTCAGGGCCTCGAGAGCGCCGATGGTATCTGCCCTGATGATCACGCCCTCATCGGAGAGGTTCACCTGGATATCGCGTATCTCGTGCATCACCTGTTCGATGGCCGTATCGCGGTTCTCGCCCCTGATCACGCGGAGGGGGGAGCCCGCGATCACGCCCTCCAGGTTCGGGGCGGCGACCTTGATCCCTGTCGCCGCGGTCACCGTCTTCACCCGCTCGAACCGGTCCTCGATCAGGATCTCCCGCAGGGGGCGGGGCTTTAAGAGGGAGCGGACCTTCGTCACGATCGTCTGGTCGTGCCCGGCAACCACGATCTCGTTTCCGACCTTCAGCATGCCGTCGTAGAGGATCACATCGAGCGTCGTCCCGAGCCCCCGCTCCTCCTTCACCTCGAGCACGGTCCCGGCACCGGGCCCTTCGGTGCTGACCGCGAGGTTTTCGGTCATGTAGCGCTGGGCAAGGCCGATCAGCATCATCAGGGCGTCGGCTACCCCCTCGCCGGTGACAGCGCTCGTCGGCACGATGGCGATGTTTCTCTGGAAGTCGCGCACCCGATCGTAGCGCTCGGAGTTGAACCCCATATCGGAGAGCTTGCCGACGATCTCGTAGACCTTCTGTTCGAGGGCCGTCTGTACGCGTTCGTTCTGCTTTGCAAACGTCTTGATGAAGGGTTCCTCCGGATGCACGCGCCATCCGGGAATGCGGTCGATCTTGTTCGCCGCAATAACGAAGGGCGTGCGGTAGTTGCGGAGGATCTGCAGCGCCTCGATGGTCTGGGGGCGGAAGCCCTCGTTGATATCGACCACGACGATCGCCATGTCGGCGAGCGCGCCCCCGCGTGCACGCAGGGTGGTGAACGCATGGTGGCCCGGCGTATCGATGAAGAGCAGACCCGGAACGTTGACGGGGACCCTGCCAAGCGCGCCGCTCATCTTTGTGATCGTCTCGATGGGAACGAGCGTTGCGCCGATATGCTGGGTGATGGCGCCCTGTTCGGTGTCCACGAC
Source organism: Methanomicrobiaceae archaeon (assembly GCA_020854755.1). Classification (GTDB taxonomy): domain Archaea; phylum Halobacteriota; class Methanomicrobia; order Methanomicrobiales; family Methanoculleaceae; genus JAHKLN01. The sequence continues at coordinate 6,805 of JAHKLN010000026.1, forward strand.
CGTGGATCCGCGGATCTTATCGAGCAGGGAGGTCTTTCCGTGATCCACGTGCCCCAGCACACAGACGATCGGGGTCCTGATCCTGGAATTATTACTCATTATATTCACCGTCCGGGACTGATTGGAAAAGAATGGCTGCAAACAGTGGTATGTAATAGTTCCTGCAGTCTATTAATATTCACCCAACACCCGGCACCCGTGCAGCACCACTCCGGCGGGGTGCGGCAGGCCGGGTGCGCACGGAAAAACAGGGCCGAAGCGCCCTTCCCCCCACCGGCACCCGGCAGAGCAGGGGGCTACAGGGCCGGTGCAAAGGGATACATTAATGAAACACCGGAAGAAACTAATTAGGGCTATCTGCCAGGGTGGGGTAGCTGGTTATCCTAAGGGACTGTGGATCCCTCGACCCGGGTTCGAATCTCGGCCCTGGCCTTCCTAATTCGATTCCGATTCTATCCTCACATCCTTAAACAGTCCGTTTCCGACCTCGCCTGCAGGGGGAGCGTTTTGGAGCACCAGCTCGGGCACCGCAGCCGTTTCAACCCGTCAGACCGGAGTGCTCTGCTACATCAATCCGGCGTGCCATCACCGAGGGACGGCTCAACGAAGACTATGCCGCACTCATCAGGGAGAATCGACCGCCCGCGGCGAAGATTGGCCGGGAGAGCAGCATGCATATCCTGGTCGAACCATTGCCGGACCGCCTCACGTTCCGGAACTTTACTGCGCTCATCAATCTCCAGGAGGAGGTGCACGGGCAGGAGGTCACCTGCTTGCCGTCGGAGGATTCGATCCTCTTATCCGGCAGGATGTGGAGAACGAGGCGGTCCTGTGTCAAGCGTGACGCGTTCTTCCTCTGTCACGTGCTCGCTAAATGAGGATGGTGAGAGAAGGCCTGTGACGATCAAGATCCTGAAGGCTATCGCCTGTGAGGGACAGGTGTTCACGCTCGAACAGCTGCACCGGCAGACCCGGATCCAGAAAAACATACTCTCGGTGATGCTCTCCCGATGGGAAGAACGGGGCTTTGTCGAGAGGATCGAGAAGGGAAAGTACCTGATCATCCCGCTGGAGAGCGAGAAGGGCAAGTACACTCTCCACGAGTCTGCGATTGCATCGCACCTCGTCCAGCCGTCCGCGATTGCGTACTGGAGCGCCCTCCATTACCACGGCCTGACCGTACAGATCCCGATAACGGTCTTTGTCCAGACGACGGCGCGGAAGAAGCACACCCTGATCGAGGTGTTCGGCGTAAACTACCGGATCGTGCGGGTAAAGCCGGAGAAGTTCTTCGGCTCAAGAAGGAATGGATCGAGGAGACACAGATCACTCTCACCGACATGGAGAAGACTGTGATCGACTGCCTCGACAGGCCTGAATACGCTGGAGGGATCATCGAGGTCGCAAAGGCGTTGGAGAGCATATCACTGAATCGAGAGAACCTGATTAGGTACGCCCGTATGATCGGGAACAATGCGGTTGTCCGGAGGCTCGGATATCTGAGCGAACGCATGGGGATTCCGCTGGATCTGCCTCTCCCGACATCCAGAAAGTACCTCCTCCTCGATCCCACGATGCCGCATCAGGGAGAGAACGATTCGAAGTGGCGACTGGTCACCAACACCGAGATCACGCTTCAGGAGAACTCCGAATGATACCGATCGTGGAGATTAAAGAGGCCGCCCGTGCTTTCGGGGTTCCTCCCTCGACAATCGAGGGGGACTATGCACAGAACCGGCTCCTCGCTCATCCGAGCGCCCTTCCTATGGCACTGAAAGGAGGGGCGGGAATCCGGAAAGTCTTCATCGAGAACTACCGTTTCTCGGACGATCTCGACTTCATCCTGCTGGAACCGTATGAAAAGGAGGCCCTGCAGGAGGCAGTGAGTGACGCGGTATCCCGCACGCGAGAAGAGAGCAGCATCAGGTTCGAGGAGGATGTCGGCCTTATCGAGACGGCGACCGGGTTCCGGGCGACGGCCCGGTAGAGGATCATCCCCATGAACGCATCCACCCCCACGAGGATCGTCATCGACCTCACGACCGCGAGTAGCGAAAGGGTTTTGCTTCCTGCGATGAGGAGACGGGTCTATCACTCTTACTCGGAGAACCTCAACGCCGGGGTAGCCTCCTACTGCCTGGAGGAGATCATGGCCGAGAAGATTCGCTCCCTCTTTCAGCGGGTACGGCACCGGGACATCTACGATATCCGGTACCTGGCCGACCGCGTGAACCCGGACACCGTAAGGAACATTCTCCTACGGAAATGTGAATCTGAGAAGGTCGTCCCAGACCGCTTCGCGCTGGCGGGGGCACGCAAACGATTCTCGGCATCATGGAACGCATCGCTCCGGCACCAGATGAAGATCGTCCCTGATTTCGAGGAGGTATTTGAACGGGTGCCGGCGTGTGTCGAACTGTATACCCAGGCGACCGGGTGAGGTTCCTCGTGCTCAGGTATGGTTTTCGGCGTGACTGCGATGCTGGATGCATACGCAATTCTGATCTAATTCAGCGGCGAGGACGATGGGTTCTCGCCGTGGTTCCTGAACTCCCGGGGTGTTCCGCGTCCGGCGAGACCGAAGGGGAGGGGCTGCACGTCGATCAGCCGCAGCTCGTCGAGCTTCGTGCGCCGATCGAAGAAGGCCGCATACGACAGGTTCATCTCGCCCTTCGCAGACCGGAAGACCTCCCCGGACATCAGCCCCCGTCCCCCTGGCTCATCTCCGCGATGTGCCGGAGCAGCCGCCGCTCTCCCGCGTTCAGCGTCTTCACCCTGCAGGGGAGGTGCACATGGCGCGAATGCCTGTACGCGGCGCAGACATCCTCGCGGCAGACCTCTTTCCTGCCAGCCGTCTCCGCGAGCAGCACCGATCGCTTGATCAGGTCGAGCCCCACCCGGAGATCCCCGCAGCGCATCGTCTGCGTCACCACGAAGTCGAGCATCTCCGCAGAGAGCACGCCAGGGTAGATGCCCCGTGAGCGTGGGTTGCGGGAGGGCGTGCCGGTATGAGAGACGGAAGGGGACGACTGCGTCTGCAGCCCCCAGGCTCTCTGCTCTTCTGCCGGCGGCCTCCTCTTTCGAAGAAGAAAGCAGTTATCCCGCAGCAGAGAGATTATTACGGTAATGCCTCTTCCGCCGATCCGACGCCCGGCACCCGCCTTCGACATATTCAACGTGCACTTCGAGCAGATCTACGACCCGACGATGCACGTCCTCCTCGCATTCGACGGCCAGATCGACGGCGAGGTGATGCGGGAGGCGGCGATGAGGCTGATGGCATCCAATCCCTATCTCCGGTCCAGGTATACGGAGGCGGACGGCCTGCCCGCCTGGGAGGAGATTCCGGAAGATATGTGGGAGGGGGCGTTTGCCCTCGTCCCGGGAGGAGAAGACGAGAGCCAGCCTCTCCGCACGCCTCCGCAGCCGCTCGACGTCCGGTCCGGGCCGCAGGTGCGGGTAAGCCTCTACCGGAGGGAGGAGGGAGATCTCCTGGCCGTCACCTGCCATCACGGCTTCTGCGACGCAGGCGGTGCCGCTGCCCTTGCCCGGCAGCTCCTGGCGGCCTACCGGGGCATCATGGCGGATCCGGACCATTTCCCGCCCCCGACCGGCGCGTACGACCGGAGCACGGATCGGATCCTCGCCCTCTACCCGGAGGAGGAGCGAAAACGGGCGCTTTTAGAGGAAGAGCCCTTCGTCGACCGGTGGCGCTTCCCGATCGAGCGGACGGGAAGGGGGACGCCCCGCATCGCGTCCCGGACGCTTCCGCCCGGGCGGCTCGGGCGGATAAAGGCATTCGGCAGGGAGCATGGAGGCACGGTGAACGACGTGCTCATCGGCGCGGTCTTCCTGGCTCTCCTGAAGATCAGAAACGACCCCTCGGACCGGGGAGCCCCCCGCTCGCTCCTGACCTCGGTCGATCTCCGCAGGTATCTCGGGCAGGAGGAGTGCCCGCCCGCAAACCTCTCGATCGCCTACGAGATCACCCTCTCCGCAGACGCTGATGCGCCGCTTTCGGATATCGTCGGGCAGGTGGCGGCGATCACCGCCCGCCGCAAGTCGGGAAGCCCCGGCGTTGCGGCCATCCTCTTCTATGAGAGGATCCTTTCGGGCGGGATGCCGGCGGTGAGAGGATTCTTTGAGGAGATGATCGCGAGGTATCAGACATCCGGCACAAAAAACCCGGTCTTCTCCAACCTGGGGATCTTCGATCCCGGCGACTACCTGCCCGTGCCCGGGAAGAACGGCAGGATGCTCGGCCTTCGAGATATCCGGTTCTTTCCCTGCGTCTGCCGGCCGTACGGCTTCCTGGTGATCGCCTCCACGTTTCGCGACCGCCTGACGATCACGACGGCGTATGAAGAGGGGGCGTACTCGACGGCCGCCGTGGAGCGCTTCCTCGGGTATGTGGACGGGTATCTTCCCTGATGCCGGCGGTGCAAGGACGGCGGCCGGCAGGAATATCAGCAGGGATCTTCCTCCATTGCGCCAGTAGCCCGGGGAGTTCCTGGGCGTTTTACATGAAAATGCGAACCGCCTATAAAATGGAAGGCTCTTGTCGCTTAACTCAATTCACTCCCGTACACGGCTTCCCATCGGCCATCCTCGTGGGGGAGGGGCGGACGGGGAGGGGGTATCCCCCCTCTCCGGTCCCCACCCCTTGATGATTGTCCTCACGGTCCACTACACCGGGAGAGCTAGGAAAAACCGGATTCGAAGGGGGCATGCAGCCTCAGTAATGTTCACCTGTCGTGCCTCTGGCCGGGTAACGCCCTCATCGGCGTATTATCTATGACTGGGCGGTGCGGGTCACCACCCGCCTGCATCCTGCATGCCTGCGCCCCCGGGCTCATGCGGCTTTCTGCGAACGATCGAGATCGATCGCACGGCAAACCGTCACACGAGCGTTGCATAAGAGAGCGGCCGTAACCGGAGGCGGGATGCCCTGCATCATCCGATGAGCGGCCAAAGGCGGGTGGAGATCCCGCCGTGTCGACTCCGTCATGGTCTGAAGTATTAATATGTGCCGGATCCAACATGATTTATTACTGATTTATATGCAGCCGAACACACCCGGGGATCGCCCGGCACCGGGCTGCCAAAGAGCCCGACCGGCCCGCCGAGAGGGCGCACGACGCTTGTCGTCGGGAGGGCGGGATCCGGCAAGACCGGTTTCGGGGCGAGTTTCGTGCACGCCGCCCGCCTCCGGGGCGAGAGATGCCTCTATTTCTCCTTTGAGGAATCGCCGGACCAGGTTGTCATGGCCCCCGATGCTTGTCAAGCAGCTGCCGCTGCCGCGCTCCGAAAGCCGATCGGGACATCCCGGACGAGGACCGCGTCTGATGGGAGCTGGCATCCTGAAGGAGGAGTGATCAATACCGCCATCGGATGACAGCATGCAGCACCACGACCAAACCCCCGATGCAGGCGCTCCCCGGCTGCCGCGGGAAGAGGAACTCCTCCCGATGCTGGAGGAACTCTACGGCGGCTTTGCAGAGGCAGAGGAGGCACTCTCGGCGATCCGGAAGGGCGAGGTCGATGCCTTCCTGGTCTCCACTGACGAGGGGGAGAAGGTCTACACCTTAAAGACCGCAGAGCACCCCTACCGCGTGCTGATCGAGCAGATGCGGGAAGGGGCGGCGATCCTCTCCCCCGAGGGCACCATCCTCTACGGCAATGCGAGCTTCGCCCGCCTGCTGAACCTGCCGCTCGAGCAGGTGATGGGGGAGTCCATCTTCGCCTTCATCCCTTCCGACGGTGAGGAGGAGTTCCGGAGGATGATGGCGGCTGATGATCCCGCCGGGAGTTCCGGCGAATCCACGTTGCGGGTGCAGGGGGAGGCGGCGGTGCCGGCATACCTCTCCTTAAAACCGCTGCAGATGGACGGCCTCCAGGCGTTCTCACTGGTCGCCATGGACCTGACCGAGCAGAAGCAGGCAGAAGAGGCGCAGAAGAGGGCGAATTGCGAGCTCGAGGTGCGTCAGGTCACGCTCGAGGCGCAGAACCTGCAGCTCCGGGAGGCATATGCCGCGCTCGAAGCCACCGAGGAGAAGTACAGCGATCTGTACGAGTTCGCGCCTATCGGCTACTTCACGCTCGATCCGAAGGGCGAGATCCTGGAGACGAACCTGGCCGGCGCGGCACTCCTCGGCAGAGAACGCGGGCGGCTGATCGGGGCGCGGTTCGGATTCTTCGTTGAGCCGGACCACCTGCAGGCCTTCAATGAGTTCCTCACCCGGGTAATGGAGTCGGGCAAAACAGAGGCCTGCGAGGTCAGGGTGCTGCAGTGGGACATGCTCACCCACAGAGAAGGCGAATCGGCCTGGGTGCTGCTTGAGGGGAGGAGAGCTGCCGAAGACGGCGGGAGAAGGAGGCTCCGCGTCGCCGCCACCGACATCTCCCGCCAGGTGAGGGCTGCGGAGAGAGCGCTCGGGGAGAGCGAGGAGAAGTATCGCCTGTTGTTTGAGAATAGTCTCGATGGCATCCTGCTGACCGAACCCGACGGGACGATTCTTGCTGCCAATCCCGCTGCCTGTCGCATGCTGGGCCGCACCGAGGAGGAGATCCGACAGTCGGGCCGATCCGGGATCGTCGATACGGAGGATCGCAGGCTCCGCCTCGCGCTCGAAGAGGGAGCCCGGACGGGACGGGCTTATAGCGAGCTCACCTTCATCCGGAAGGATGGATCGAGATTTGATGCGGAGATCAGTTCAGCGTTCTACATGAGCAGAGACGGCCGCATCCAGACGAGCATGATCGTTCGCGACATCACCGTTCGGAAACGGATGGAGAAGGAGCTGAAACACAAGCGCGAACTCTTCCAGGGAATCGTCGATACCATCCCGGTGCTGATCACGATCTACGACCCGGACCTCAGATCGTTCCGGTTCAACGCCGAGTTGCGGCGGGTGCTCGGGTGGTCGGAAGAGGACGCGGCGGACGACGATTTCATGGCCAGGATCTACCCGGACCCGGAGGATCGCGCACAGGCCGCTGAGTTTATGCAATCGCTCGAACCGGGATGGCGGGAGTTTCGTTCGACGGCAAAGGACGGGTCGACCGTCGAGATATCCTGGGCGAACATCCTCCTCTCCGACGGCACTCAGGTCGGCGTGGGGATCGACGTCCGGGAGCGCAAGCGAGCTGAAGAGGCGATCAGGCGGCGCACCGACGAGCTCATCCGGCAGACACAGCACCTGGAAGCGGCAGAGAACGAGGCGAACCTCTACCTGGACATCATGACCCACGATATCCGGAACGCAAACAACGTCTCCTTTATGTACGCCGAACTCATCGTTGACCTGGCGGACGGGAACCTGTCGGCCTATGCGGAGAGGCTGCACGAGAGCATCCGGCAGAGCACCGAGATTCTCAACAACGTCGCCACCATCCGGAGAATCCAGCAGGATCCCGGCACTCTCGTCCCGGTGAACCTGGATGCGGTCATCCGGGAGGAGGCCGGAAACGTTCCGGGCGTTCTGGTCCGCTACGACGGCCGCCGGGTGGAGGTGCGGGCGGACGGCCTCCTGCCGGCCGTCCTTGCAAACCTGCTCGGGAACGCCGCCAAGTTCGGCGGTCCCGGTGTCGAGATCGCGATCCATGTCGAGGAACGGGACGGCGAAGTGCTCGTTTCGGTCGAGGACACGGGTCCCGGGGTGCCCGACGAGGTGAAGGAGTCGATCTTCCAGCGGTTCGAGCGGGGCAGGGCCGCCGGGAAGGGTGAGGGGCTCGGGCTCTTCATCTGCCGGACGGTCGTTGCACGCTACGGCGGGAGGATATGGGCCGACGACCGGGTGCCCGGGCAGCCTATGGAAGGAGCGGCGTTCCGGTTCACGCTCCCGAAGGTGGTATGATGACCCCTGATAACGACGCCGCAGACCTCGCGTTACTGGCCCTCGATCTCCTCGACGAGGGGCTTGTCATCGTCGGCGGCGACGGGCGTGTGATCAGGACGAATTCCACCCTGCAGACCTTCTTCCCGTGCCGGCCCGATGAGCTCGTGGGGGACGACATCTCCGGCGTGATCGCCCGGTATATGCTTCCGGCGCTCGGGGAGAGCGGGGCCGGGCAGATCCGCGCCGCACTCATGGACGGTGCGGATGGGGGCACGTTCACCTGCCGGACGCCGGATCCCCCGCACCGCCACCTATCGGTATCGATCAGCCGGCTCAACAACGCCACGCAGGCCCGCCTGATCCGCTTCCATGATGCCGGCGATGCCGAAGACGTCCGGCAGTTCCGGATAGCGCTCGATCATTCGCCCGTCGTCGTCTTTGCGCAGGACCGGAATCTCCGCTATTTCTGGACCTACAACCAGCAGCACGGGCTCACCAACGAGGGCGTGCTCGGCGCAACCGATGACGACCTCTTTTCTCCCGCCGATGCCGCACGGCTGATCGCACTGAAGCGGCGGGTGCTGGAGACGGGCGAGATCGTCCGCGAGGAGGTACCCCTCACGCTCGGCGGCGTTGCCCGCGTCCGGAGCCTGACGCTTGAGCCGCTCCGTGACATATCAGGCAGCATCACCGGTGTCTCGGGAGCGGCCTATGACATCACCACGCGCGTCCGGGCGGAGGAGGCGCTGCGGGAGAGCGAAGAGCGCTTTCGCAGCATCTTTGAGGCTGCCGGGATCGGCATTGTGCTCCTGAATATGACCGGCCGTGTGGTCAGGTCCAATCCGGCCTTCCGGCGGATGCTCGGATACACCGAGGACGAGCTCGTCGGCCTGCGGATCTCCGACTTCACCCATCCCGATGATCTGGAGGAGAGCCTCTCCCTCTGTGCCGGGATGGCGACAGGCCTCCAGGATCGCTTCGAGCTGGAGAACCGGTACGTGAGCAGGGACGGCAGGACGATCCACGGCCGCCTGACGGCGACGCTGCTCCGCAACGCTGCCGGAAAGCCGCATCTTGCCATCGGGATGGTGGAGGAGATCACCGAGCGGAAGCTGCACGAGGAGATCCGCCAGCAGGCGTACCGGCAGATCGAGCGGAACATGGAGCAGTTCGCCATTCTCGGCGACCACGTCCGCCATCCTCTGCAGGTCATCCTGGCCCGGGCTGACCTGATGGACGATGAGGAGACGGCAGAACAGATCCGGGAGCAGGTGAGAAGGATCAACGCCCTGATCCGGCAGCTCGACGAGGGGTGGGTCGAATCCCGCAAGATCCGGGAGTTTCTCAGGCGAAACGATCTCTTATAGCCGCAGTGCAGCTGTGGAACTGTTTTGTAACACTGATGAATTGTGCCTGCATGCAGGCCACGGAGGCCTATTGGCCGTTGAAACATCTAACAGCAGTAATACTACTAAAGGGGCGTGCGCACCTCTGATCGGGCCAGCATACCCGGACGGCCCCGGCAATCACCACCAGTTCATGGAGGCCTGCGGGCTGCAGGCGCGGCGATGAACATGATGAGCGGGTGCAGGCACCCCGTATCCGGTTTTCCCCGACTATCCCCGGACAGTGGACCGAGGAGGATATCCCAACGGGGGTGGGGGCAGGGAAGGGGAAGACCCCCTCCCCGTCCGCCCCTCTCCCTGAGGCGATAGGCGGTCGGAAACCGTGTAAGGAGGCGAATTCAGTTGATCGACGAGATTCTTCAATTTCATATGCAGGCTTAATTTAAGGGGCTGTACTAGATTAGCCAATGTGCTAATCTAGGAAATGAAGCTAAACAATTGTAAATTAAAGAAAAATACTCAACGTAGGCTGCTTGAATATTTCGTGCTGGAAGTTACCGCCAGATCAGCAGCTAATTTGCTTGATATTCACCCCAATACGGCAGCTCTTTTCTATAAAAAGGTCAGGCAAATTATCTCCTTTCATCTGGCGCTTCAGGTCATTGAAGTTTTTGATGGTTGTATTGAACTTGATGAGAGCTATTTTGGCGGTGTGCGCAAAGGTAAAAGAGGAAGAGGTGCGGCTGGGAAAGTATCTGTATTTGGTATCTTAAAGCGAGGTGGCAACGTTTATACTGTCGTTGTTGAAGACACTAAAAGCTCAACGCTTATGCCTGTGATTCCTCGAAAAAATTGCGCCCGACAGCATTGTCTATACAGATACATATAAGAGTTACAATGCGTTGGATGTCGGTAGTTTTCACCATCAGCGGATTAATCATGTAACACACTTTGCCAAGGGTAAGAATCACATCAATGGTATTCAAAAATTTTTGGAATCAGGCCAAAAGAGTGCTGAGGAAACATAATGGAATCCACACGGATTCTTTCCCACTGTTTTTGAAAGAGTGTGAGTTCAGGTTTAATTACGGAACATCAAAGCAACAACTCGAAACGTTGAGGCTGTGGTGTGATAGTTAAAACCCTTATCTACTACAGTCACTAAGGGTATATGCCAGTTATTACACAACTTAGTAAAAGGAGTTTGTGCATTGGACATCCCACGTATCTTCAACATTACCGAAAGTGCTCACCGCATCC
>JAHKLN010000079.1 GCA_020854755.1 Methanomicrobiaceae archaeon
AGAGGCCCGGACCGAATACCCCTCATCCTCTTCCATGGCTGGCCGGACTCGATATGCCGTTATCTCAAGGTGATCCCGATGCTTACCGATCCGGCTCGTTTCGGTGGCGACCCTGCCGATTCGTTCGACGTGATCGTGCCCTCGCTGATCGGCGATCCAGGCGTGTCCAGATCGGATAAAACACAGACGCTTGCGAAGATGGCGGAGATCACGTATCGACTTATGACCGAAGAACTCGGTTATGAGCGTTTTGCCGCCGGCGGCGGGGACGGCGGAAGCCCGCTTTCGCAGCTGCTGGGCGTACACCACCCGGAGTCGATCATCGGCCTGCATCTCACCGATATCGGCTTCCCCATTGCACAGGCAAACTTTCCGGACCTCTCCGATGCGGAGCAGCAGTACCTCTCAGCGCTCCAGGCGTGGGGGTTTTTTGAGGGGGCGTATGCGATGCTTCAGGGCACAAAACCGCAGACCCTTGCCTACGGGTTAAGCGACTCGCCTGCCGGGTATGCCGCCTGGATCGTCGAGAAATTCCACGCGTGGAGCGACTGCAACGGCGATCTGGAGACCGTCTTTACAAAAGACGAACTGCTAACCAACATCATGCTCTACTGGACATTCGGCCCTTCGGTCAGGGCCGTCAGCTACCGTGAGGAGTGGGTGGCGCCCTCGCTTGCGCCGGATCAGCAGGTCAATGTCCCGGTTGGGCTCGCTCTCCCCCCAGGGGATCCCACCAGCCCTGTGCCGCCCCGCGAGTATGCGGAGCGGAATCTGAAGGATATCCGGCGATGGACGGTGCTGGAGCGAGGGGGGCATTTTACTGCGATGGAGGTTCCGGAGATCATGGCCCGGGAGATACGGGCGTTTTTCCGGCCGCTCCGTGAGCTTTACGGATAATGGAACGAAAACCGATGGGCCTGAGCGGCAAAAGGCGTGAGCCCGGAGGACGTCTGATATCCGGGTCGCACGCACCCATGTTGCCTGCATCCCGCCGTGCCGGCAACTGTCAGGAGGAGCTCCTCACAGACCCCTCACAAACCTCCGGAGCAGATACCCGATCACCCCGGCATGCAGCACCAGCCCCACGCCGATCGCGCCCCAATCCGGCACCCCCGAGCGCAGCAGCTCCTCAAACGCCGTGATCGTCCAGAATTGAGGAAATACCCAGAAGATGCGTTCCCATGCCGGAGGGAGAAAGAAACTCACCAGGGGGAGCATGACCAGGAGATCGAGCCCCTTGAAGACCGCAAGCGCCTCGACCTTGTTCTGTGAGAGCCCGACAACCGTGAGGGCGATGATCGGGGCGAGCAGCGCAAGCAGGCAGGCGCAGGGGAGGAAGCAGAGGAAGGGGACCCCGGGACCGGCAAGCAGGGCGAATGCCAGGACGACGTACAGGAAGGCGATCGCAGCGCCGGAGAACATCCTTGCCGCCACGAACGAGAGCGGCGAGACCGGCAGCACCCGCAGGGCGGAGAGGATGTGCTCGTCGCGCTCGTCGATCAGCATGAACGCCGGGATGAACCCGAAGAGGACCGGGACCTGGAGGAAGATGAAGGAGAGGATCAGGGCGTGGTACGGGGAGAGGTCAAAGAGCGTCGCGGATATCCATGGGATTCCCCACACCGAGACGAAGATGAGCAGGAGCGGGATGAAGAATGCAAAGGCAAGCATCCGGTCCCGCAGGACGTTTCTGAGATCGCTTGCCGCAAGCGGCAGGACGTGCACCACGCTAGCTCCCCCCGGCGATGATATGCGTCGCAAACTGCCTCTTTGCGATACGATAGCAGACCGCGATCGCGGCAGACAGCATGAGTATCGCGTACACCGCCATTCCAAAGGAGAGGGGCTTAAATATCCCCGTCAGCAGGATGAGGGAGGCCTGGGTCGGGAAGAGGAAGAAGAGCCAGTGGTCCGAGAGTCCGAAGTGGTAGATCAGGGGAACGTTGAGGACCGTTCCATACACCGCGGCGGCGATGAAGTACTCGTTGACGCTCGAGAACCGGGCGACCGCGATGAACCCCAGGAGGATGAAGAAGGCCGAGGTCAGAGTCACGCCTGCACAGAAGTACAGATAATTCACGAAGACTCCCCGGGTCAGGACGATGAGCGTTGCGCTCGCCAGAAGAGCGATCGCGGTCAGCGTGATGATATGGGCGAGCAGATACTCCCGGATCTCTATCGGGGTGACCGTGAGCGCCTCAAGTGAGCGGTTCGACTTCTCAAAGAGCACCAGTGCGCCGATAAAGACGAATCCGAGGATCGCCGGGTCGAGAAAGATCAGTGCGGCGATGACCGTCCCGGTATTCGCCCACGGCACACCCCGCAGGACGAGCGCCCAGAGGATGACCGTGGCAAGAGAGATGTGGACGATCCGGTAGCGGTAGTCGAGGAGGAAGTGCCACCGGACCATCGGGGCCAGATGCCTCATGAAAGTCTCCGCCCGGTCACGGAGAGGAAGATCATCTCCATCGTCGCCTCTTCGGAGTGGATCGTCTGTATCTCCCTGTCCCGGAGCAGGGATAGGAATGCTGCGCTGTATCCGAGCCCTTCAAGCGGGAATCCGGCCCTCTCCGTGTGGCCGTCAAGGATGTACTCCACCTGGACCGTCCGCTTCCCGTAGTCCTGCTTCAACTGCCGGGGGCGCTCGGTCAGGCAGATCTTCCCGTTCACGATGAAGGATACCGTATCGCAGAGCTCGTCTGCGACCTCCATGTTGTGAGTTGTTAAAAAGATCGTCTTTCCCTTGCGCTTCTTTTCAAGGATGATATCCTTGACGGCCCGTGCGCTGGACGGATCGAGCCCGGACGTGGGCTCATCCAGGAAGAGGATCTCAGGGTCGTGGAGGAGCGAGCGGGCGAGGTTCAGTTTCATCCGCATCCCTTTCGAGAACGACTCGACCCTTTTTCCGGCGTCGTCCTCAAGGCCGACGAGCCGGAGCAGCTCCAGGGGATCTTCGGTCTCTTTTTCATAGAACGATGCAAAGAGGTGCAGGTTCTCTAGCGCCGTGAGTTTCGGGTAGTGGTTGGGCAGCTCAAAGCAGACCCCGATCCGCTCGTAATATTCAGGCCCCCACTCTGCAAGGTCCCGCCCGAGGACCGCAACCTCTCCGCGATAGCCTTTCAGGAGGCCGATGATGATCTTCTGCGTCGTGCTCTTCCCGGACCCGTTCGGGCCGAGAAACCCGAAGATCTCGCCCTTCGGTACCGAGAAGGTGATCCCGTCGATTGCCGGGGCAGGCGAACCGGGATAGGTGAACGAGAGGCCGCTCACCCGGATCATGGGGACGACCTCTCTCTCCGGGCCGCTGCCAGGCCTGCCGCAAGTTCCTCCTCCCCGATCTCCCCGACGGAAAAGAAGCCCTCCGTCCCCAGTTCCTGCACTCTTTCGAGTATCTGCTGAATGGAGATGCGGACGGCCTGCATCAGTTCGGTCTGGCTCCCGGCCAGTATCTTCATGGCGCCGTCCGGGAGGACTGTGGAGTACAGTCCGGAGAGCTCGATGAGCGCATCGAGCCGGGCTAACCAGTCGCGGAGGATTGCGATGATCTCCTCTTCCTCAAGCACCCCGTAAAAGGGCAGGTCGAGGAAGTAGTTTACAAAGATGCCGGGCGGGCTTGGGGCGTCTGCCCGCAGGAGCTGCCTGAGCCGCTCCCTCCCCTCTTCGGTGACGGCATATACCGACTTCGGGGGGCGGTTCTCCTCTTCTACGCGCTCATGCAGGGCGACGAGGCCTGCATCCTCCATCCTGCCGAGCGTATTGTAGACCGTCTTTTTATTCAGGTTCAGCCACGAGCCCGAGGCATCCGCCTTCTTTTCCACGAATCGATAGATATCGTATCCGCTCATCGGCCGGTGCGAGAGCAGCCCTAAAATCAGGATATCAGATATCTTTACCTTTGTAGAGGAGCGCATGCTCCGGAGTGCTGCGTTGATCGCATCCGCGGTCACCGGTTCTTCCGGGTGCTGAGTCACAATACACTAGTATAGTTTATACTGGTATAATATTCTATTCCGCTGGATGCCCGGCCGTAATGAGATCGAGCATGAGTTTTCGGAGGATTATCGGCTCTCAACCTCAGGACATATAACCGGCAGGCGATTGTCCTCCCGGCGTCTTCTCGATCTTTTTCATGATCGAAGTCCTGCCGAACCGGCAGGGAGCAACAAGCATGGCGTGATCTTTCCGTATGGTATTGTGGATGAATCGGGGGCATATCATCGGACGTGCAGGCAGGGTTGTGCCGGGTCTATTTCGCCGGATCTCAGGCCCGATTGGAGACTGCAAAAGACAACGCCGGGTGTACCGGCTCTCGCAGGGTTCGATATGGAATCGGTGCAGCGTTGATTTCACCCCGGGTACACCCTGGGTCGGGAGAGAGATTGTGCCAGGTCATAGCGCAGCGGCCGGCTCATGGCCTTCCGATCCGGATTTCCAGGGATCCAGTGCTGCTCGGGGATAGGTCGGGCAGCACCCTCGATCTCCCCGAATGCCCTGCACCGTGACTCGTATTCAGGCAAAAAAAGTTTGGGGCGGCTTCACCCCGTAAACGATACGATCTCGGAGATCGTGACCTGCCCGGGGTCGATCATAAAGAGCAGGGCTGCCGCAATGCCGAGGAGAGCAAGCAGAATGAACGGCAGGAATATTGCGATCACTGCCCGGATCACCGATAGCTTATGATATTCGCGAGCGCCCAGGACCACCAGGACGAGGGTCCATAGCCATGAGAGCAGGCCGAGGACGGGTATCCAGCCGATAACCGCAAGGGGGGTGCCGGCAAGGGCGAATGCACGCATCGTCTCCGTATAGCCGCCGGATCCCCCGGCGATCTTGATGAAGATATGCAGGATCGCGCCGAGCAGAAATAGACCGATCACCCCGCTGATGACGAGACCGACCAGAAAGAACGCTGCCGAAAAGAGATCTTCAACCGCCGGGAAGAAGAACGGAATGACCTGCCCGAGAATGCCGGTGAACACGGCGGTCAGCACGCCGTAGATGACGAGCACGATCACAAAGTAGGTGATCGCATCGCCGAGCGATGCCGACCGGCTCTTCCGGATCGTCTTTTGCGGCTCTGTGATCATGCCGCGGAATATCGGAAAGAACTCCTCCTCTATCGAAAGGGACATGCATAGAGATTCGGAGAGATTCAATAAATACATTCTTGGGATGCCTCGTTCTGCGTTCCAGGCCCTCTATTCCCCGGATAGCGAAGCGATCCGCCACACGCAGAAATCGTTCCCGAAAAGCGCCCCTCTCGCGCCCTTGATCCCCCTTCGTGGAGAGAGGGTGCTTTCGGACAGAAGGATCGCCGCTCTCGGCGCATGGGGGGAGAGCCCGTCCGCCCTCCTCCCGCCGGGGTTCTTTGAGATCTGGGGCGGGCCCGGCCACGGGGGCGAGGGGGAGGTGCCGATCGGGCCTGCCCTCTTTATAGACCGCTGCCGTCCGGGCGTGCGGCGGGCCGGGTGCCGGATCTCCCGGCGATGTGATATGGCTCTTTTTCAGAACTGACGGACACCGTCGCAACCGGCGATCCGACGAAGGCGAGCCGGGAGAAGGGGGCTGTGGTGATGCGGACGCCGGTCGATGCGATCGTCGCGATGCCTGGGCGGCTGAACGAGACCGGGTGGGAGTACGGGAAGGGTGGCTGACCCTGCGATCCCGGCATACCGGGGATGCCGGAGTTGCGGGTCACCCCGGGGGGCGGCATGGAAGCCGGAGGATTGTGCCCCCCGTCCCATCACCTGACGCCCGAAGCGTACTCCTCCAGGTATCCGGCGGCCAGGCCGCATGCCGCGCGCACCGTCTCTCGATCAACGTCCGGCACGCCGCATGCCACGATGTGCACCTTCTTTGTGGCAAGCGTGATCTTCGTCGCATCCGAGTCACGGTACGGGTAGATGGCGACGATCTCGTGGCCGTCTGCCAGGACGACCTGGTTCTTATGGAGCATGACGGGTGTCGCCATCCCGATGCCGAGGAACTCTTCGCCCTTCTCCGCAAATCGCATATGCAGATCCCCGGCCAGGGTATCGGCATCAAAAGCGGCGAGGGGGATGCCCGTACGAATCGATGCCAGATTATAGGCATCCACCGCGGTGTTGATCGCCGGGAGAGGCTTTCCGGCCAGGATCCTTCTCACCAGCGCCTCCGAAGCGGGCCTTGTTTTGGTCGGGTCGACGCCCACCTTCCAGAAGAAGTCCCTGTACGCCCTGAACAGCGGTTCGTCTTTGACCTGCTCGAGCGTATACCGTTCTTGTACCAGGGATATGATCTCATCTCTCAGGGCGCTGAGGCGCGGGCTCTTCTCTGTAATCGAGAGCGGCCCGATATCATTTTCTGCAACCGACAGACCGGGAAAGGTGTCAAGAATCTCCTTATGAATCTCCATGGCTCGCAACCTACTGCTGGATTGAGAGAGCGTCTCCATACTGCCGTCGAGGCATGAACCTCTCCGGCAATAGCGATGCCTGACTCGATAGTTTCTATTCTGTTCTCAGTATTATTGATATTTTTTGCATCAGGGAGAGATCAGGACCCTCATGGTATGGAAGAAGGGGCGGCCTTCCCTGGCCAGAGATCGCAGTATGTAGATTGGCCGCAGGTAAAACTCTCTGTACGCCTTTTTCTGGAGTTCTCTGATCTCTTCCAGCTTCAGGTTCACGGTCTCCACAAGCGGCGTGAAGAGGTCGAAATTCGACCAGTTCTGCTGCAGCTTCCCGGTCTCCTGAACGTTGTTGTAGAACTCTGTTCCCGGATATGGCGTTGCAACAGAGAAGAGGGCATAGCTGGCTTTCAGGCTCTTCACAAATGAAATACTCTTCTTCGCCGTCTCCCTCGTCTCGCCCGGCAGGCCGAGCGCAATCGAGGCGATGGTTCTCATGCCATACTCGTGCGCAGTGGCAAATACCGTTTTTATCTGGTCGATCCGCGTTCCTTTCTTTATTCTGTCAAGGATCTCCTGGTCGCCCGACTCCACTCCGATAAAGAGCGTATCGCATCCTGCTTTTTTCATCAGCCCGATCAGGTCCGAATCGATCCGGTCCACCCGTGCGGTGCAGCCCCAGGTGATATCCACGCCGCGTTTTATAAGCAGGCTGCAGAACTCTTCGACCCATCCGGGGATCAGGGTAAATGTATCGTCCATGAACGCGATCGTCGAGATGCCAAGCGTCTCCTGGATATGCTGTATCTCGGCCACCACGTCTGCCGGGGATCGCTTGCGTATTCTTCTTCCGTGAAGCGCAGACGACGCACAGAACGAGCACTGCATCGGGCAGCCCCTGCTGCAGATCACGGTCGCGATCGGCACGCTGGTATCGAAGATCCGGTAGTTCTCTTTCGGGATGAGGTGACGGGCCGGATACGGCAGCGAGTTCAAGTCTTCGATGCACGCACTGTCGCAATTCTCCACGATCCTTTCGCCCGAGCGGAAGACAAGCCCGTCGACTGCGCCCGGATCGCGGTCGGCCCGGAGGGCGCGGTAGAGGTTTAAAAAGGTGTATTCGCCCTCTCCTTTTATAACGAAGTCAATTGCCCGGTTCTCCCGGAGTATATCGTGATGCATGAACGTGGCATGCGGCCCGCCCAGTACGATGTAGGGATCTGCGGCACGCTTGACCGCCTCTGCCGACTGCAGTGCTTCGCCGATGAGCGGCGTGGTGGCTGTGATGCCGACGAGGAACGGATCGGCCTCTCTGACCCGCTCTGCTATATCCCCATAATCGCTGTCCTCTGCCGCACAGTCCATGACCTCGACAGAGATCCCATGCTGCTCCAGAACTGCGGCGATATAGAGGATGCCCAGCGGCGGAATCCGGATATTCAAATACTTCTTGTATTTGGATTTCTGGTCCGGGGGATTGATCAGGAGGACGTCCGCTGTCATCAGTGAAACATAGGCCATATACTCATATAAATAGGCAGCGATTGACGCAAGGCCCTTGAAGACTACCGGGATCCTGCCGGGAAATTGCCCGCACCGCCGGGGCGCCGGGAAGAAGTTCCCGCGATCCGGGTTCTGATGGGATAGCCGTTGAATCAACCGAAGATGTGTTCTCCCTGCGGGCACTGCACCGATATTTTTGGCGCTTCGCCACGAAATCCCCCGGTGCGCATGTACTCCTGGTGGGGGATCATTTTCGCCGGGGTTCATCGAAACAGCCGGATTCGGAGCGTCGTTGAGTGGCGGATACGGGAGGGGGCGGAAAGTGATGGTTCCGGAGTGCAGGTATGGATCCGGCTGACCCGGGCGAGAGGGAGCATGCCGCCGGAGATCTCCTGGCCGGCCGGGATGGAGCGGGATGGGATTGTGGGCGAATCGGGGATTGCCTGGCAATATGTCTGGTCAGATCACATCTATGGTCGCACACATCCGATACACGCATTATCCGGGGATGCTTGCATGATGCTGATACATAATGACGGAGAGTGCTGGTGCGACCGCGGCATCGGGGCTTGCATCTTCACGCAGGAGGGAATGCCTGACGAACGCATGGAGCATATCCGCGAGGCGGTACGTCTGCACGATGAAGAGCGCATCGATGCCGGAGAACAGATAGCGATTGTTTCCCTGGCCGAACTCCGGGTAGACTCTGTTGCCAACACTTCCGGGTGTTGGCGGCCGTGATCTGCTGAAGATGCTCGACCCATCCGGTGGCTCGATCCTGCAGCAGCGGGGCGGCCGTCTGTAGCCGGCGAAGAGTACCGCTGCCCGGGGAACACCGGATAACGATTCCTCTCCATGATGAGATTGCCAGGGGCACCTGAAACGAGATCCCCGGAAAAGCATCACAGTCAAACGGCATCCCGAAAGAAGATCTTCGAGATGCTGCAATACGTATCTATAGAATCCGGCATCTATCGCCGAAATGCAATCCGGAGGAATGCCTGCGCGGAAGGATGCCGCGGAGAGGTGCCGGGGGCAGCATGCGGGCACTCTGCCCTTCTCCCGATATCCCGCCATTCTACCGACAGGGGGGCTTTTTGGGAGAGCCCCTACAGTCCCGGCAACAGCTCATCCGACTTCGTGATCGCCCGGACAATCCCGGCAACGACCGCTCTCTCTTCCGGCTGCAGTTTCGTGTAATACAACCGTGTATCGTTCGCTTCGACGATCTCCACGGCATCCGTGACCGGTTTTAAAAACTCCTGGAGCCCGGCGCTCCCGGACGCAATGATCTCGCGAACGGCGCTTGTGATCGCAGAGACCTGCCCCTCCCCGATGATTCCCTTCAGGAATGCCGCTGTAATCCGCTGCACCGTGCCAGGATCCAGGCAGTCTGCGTGCGTATACGCCACCCTGATCAGGCGCAGGCCGTTCGTCTCGTTTCCTTCCAGCACCTCCTCCCGCGCGAGATCGAGCGACCGCCGCATGAACCGTGCCACCTGGTCCGTATCTCCCGGTTGCTCCTGCGCCTTCCCGATATACGGGGCTGATGGCTCCTGCAGGGGTTCGCCTTCCATGATCCCCGGGAGTTCCCCGAAGACCGCCGATCGTTCATGCCAGGCTTTCAAGAACTCAACGAAGGCAACCATGCGGTCCCGCCCCGCCGGCCTCCGCATCGCCCGCCACAGCCAGAAGAAGCGATCCCGGACCTCATACGAAGTCCTCTTCTTCATCGGGCGGGAGACAACGTATCCGTCAGCCTCCAGTCTCCGAAGCTGCGCGATCACCGTCGCCAGGTTCAGCCGGGCACGCTCTGCAATATCTTTCGGCGTAAGCGGGGTATCGGCGCTGAGAACGGCATCAAAGATGATCCTCCGCTGTCCGGGAAGTCTCCCGAACACCTCCCGGTAGTAGGGCGTATGCTCATCCACCATCCCAAACATTACAGCCTCCATATCATCGACCCCGGCTCCTGAAACGGTCTCGTACAACTGGACGGCCAGCCGCGGGCTGCCGCCGACGAGGTGAAGCAATCCCTCGATCCCGGGTTCGTAGTCCCGGAAGTTCTCGATGAAGGCGGTATTGCCGTCGAACCGTGCGAGCCTCCGGATAAGTTCCTTCGCTTCGGCGGATTCGAGTTCCCGGAGGTAAAAGACCCGGAAGAAGTTATAGAAGGGTTCGTCGTGGTCCGATATCCCGGGAAAGATCGACGGTGCCGATGCAACTACCGAAAAGGCGTCTGCCCGCTGAAAGATCGATCGTAACGCCCGGATCTCGCTCTTACCCATCTGGTTGAAGAGCTCGTGCATGTTGTCGCAAAATATCGCGATCTGTCTTCCCCCGGCCGATGCAGCGAGCGTATCGACCGCGGCGTCGCGGATCAGGGGGTCTTCGTTGAGCGCGATGATCTCCGATCCGCCGATCCCCATCTCGTCAAGCACCCTCAAAAAGAAGTCGGATGCCCTGAATATCGAATACTCCTCCTCCGCAAGTCTCACGGGGATGATCCGCCCGGAGAGCTCGTCGCATACCCGGTGATACAGCAGGCTCATCAGGTGGGATTTCCCGGCGCCGTGCGGTCCTGTCAGGAGGAAGAACCGCGGCGTTCTGCTCCGGGACGCCTGATCCAGTTCTTCCAGCAGACTTTCTACGAGTTTCTCCCGGCCAACGAGAAGGTACTCGAGCGTTTCTCTGTCCAGCGCACCGGGGGAGTGCCGGTGGACGGCTGCACTACCCGATGCCGGCATGGTAAATCCTCCACCAGTCACGGAGCATCTTCGAGTAAAACCTCAATTCGCCGGGAGTATCCGAGGTGACATAGAAGTCGTGATTCAACTGCGCCAGCAGTGCCAAAAAAGCATCTTCGCTCTCCGATCCGGTGCTCCGCCTGAATATATCGTAGGCAATGACAGCAGGCAGGGATTCAGCAGCACTCACCTTGCCTAAGATGGCGCGTGCGGCTTTTGCCTCCTGGCCGGAGTAGGTGATATGCAGGCGGCGCGAATAATGCTCAAAGTAATGACGCCCCTCACTGCCGAGGATTCTTTTGTTGTACACCCTGTCGACCAGCGCCGGGGAGGGCGTCCCTCCGGAGATGTCAACCTCTTCCTTCAGGCCGGAGAGCACGATCATGAGAAAGTAGGGGATGCAGGGGTCGCCCACGCAGCCGAGAACGGCTCTCCCGATCTCCGGAGAATACTCCCAGCCTTCTCCCTGAAAGACGCGTTCGACGACGGAGAGCGCGACATCTTCTTCGAACCCGCCGACGCTGACCCTCCTGAAGTCGTTTATGACCGCGATCCCGCCGACATTGTAGACTACGTGGTCGATGCTGACCGAGCCTCCGACGATGAATCTCACCCCGGACGAGACCTGCCTCAGCCGCCGGAACCAGTGCAGGAACTCCCGTGCATCGTCGTCCTCCATGTTCTGTATCGCAACCGGAAACTCATCCAGGATGATGCAGACCGGCCCGGCGATCTCCGCAAAGAGTGCATCCAGCTTCTTTGCCTTCTCCGGCCAGTCATCCGAGAACTCCGCCCTCAGGCGGCTCCGGAGTTTTGCCCTGAAGGCCGGGGTCTCGATCTCATCGATGCCCTCCTGCAGCCGGGCGAACGCCTTCTCGAGAGCAGAGAAGAACCTGGTTTTATGGCCTGCTCCCCCGCACTCGATCAGCGCCGCAACGAGATCGGTGATGAACTCCCCGGGTGAGTTCACACTCTCGACCTCGAGGAATACGCACAGCAGGCGGCTGCTTTCCAGCCGTTTCTGGATGTTTCGCATGATAGAAGTTTTGCCGAACCGCCGGGGGGCGACGAGCATGACGTGGTCTTTCTCGATCGTATCCAGGATGAACGCGGTTTCACGCTCGCGGTCGATGAAGTCATCTCCGGTTGCAGGACTTCCTACAGGCAGCATGCAGCACCTAACAGGGATTGTGTATAACAACTATGTTATATAACGATTCCGTTATGCTACGCTCGACCTGCTCCCCATGCGAGCAGCGGCCGGACACGATCGCACCATCCCTTCGTCGAACTGCTCTCGTACCGTCTCGCGATACGCGTTCCGATAAGCGGCCGGGAAGTGGAGGATAATGGCAATCGGTCACGATAGCAATAATTCCGGGAGCGGTAGAACTTATCACGCGATGCAAGAGAAGTGCTGGAGCAAAACCAGGCATTCCGGAAGCAGGCAATGAATCCGCTTCTATCGTCCACAGATATCCCCTTCGCAGCCCAGGAGTTTGCAGAGCCAGCTCCGGGGCACGCTGCCACGCAAGAAGACAGGTGGGATGATTATTCTGCCACTTCCGGGGAACCCTATCTTCCCGTTGACAATAACTACTTTTAGATGATTTTTTATATTAATTAAATATAATGTATTAATAACGGCATGAGTTTTATGGCTGATCTGGATCGAGTTACCGGCACCCATTACCCGCGATACCGCCTCGATCTCCAGCTTGGTATCCCCCATTCCATCATGACAGGTGCACTTGAATGGTGGATGGGCGATCCTGGCCTATGCAGCGCCCCTGATTGCCATCCCTATCTTGTACTGGCAGAGATATCCGGCGAGGAATGGGAGAATATGCAGGACGTGATGCAGGCGATTTCTCGTTGCACGGATTCCTCCGGACCCATACTCGTATCGATCTCCTCCGCTTTAGGTGCAACGAATCTGCCGGAGTATTCTTCCTATCAGATATACCCTTCTCCGGGACTTCGCTCATTTGTCCTCTTGCTGTCTGGTATCTGCCCGGTGATTGCCAATCCCGGGTCACTTGTTTATGGTATGACCCAAGGGTCTCCAACATGCTTCAGTACGATTCAACCCCTTATAGCAGGCAATTGCGACGCCCGTTCCTGCCCGCCAGGGGGCACAACCCAGACGACCCCCGATCCCAACAACGGCGCACGTGCAATCACTCTCAACAGTAAGAAGCATGAACTGGTAGTCATTGAGATTCTGAGAATTGTTCTTCGCAGGGAAGGATACCCCGTTGCCGAATATGATCTGTCGCGTAGGCAATGGCTTCATGCCTCTGAATCCATCTTACGAAAGAATGCCAGATTGTCCCTCCGCAAGTTCCGAATTAAAAAAGGATATCAGATTACTCGATCGATGTATGAGCAGAAACCTCAAATATATGTTATCGGAGACCTTCATCTCGGGCATGCCAACAGCATCCCCCGTTATAAGCGACCGTTCTTGTTGAGTGATCCCCGGGAAATGGATCGGATTCTCATCAGGAACTGGAACTGGACGATAAAAAAGGAGGATACAACGATCCTTCTCGGAGACCTGGCATACCGGGGTTCGAATTCGATTGAATCATACCTCGAGCGCCTCAATGGAAAAGTGGTCTTTGTCGAAGGCAATCATGATCCATATCTCCTTTACATGCCACACTGCCTGCTTATGCAGTATAAGGGCATACCATATCTCTTCATCCATGATCCTGAGGAAATAAACAGGCCCTTTGAAGGGTGGGTGATTCACGGGCATGTCCATAACCGGGATATCATCCAATACCCTTTCATCAATCCCAAAGAGAAGATGGTGAATGTGAGTGCAGAGATGATTGGGTACCGACCTATCTCACTTGACGAGATCCATCATTGGGTCACGGAGACAGAGGATCCGATTCTCTTCCGTGACCTGTCTTATGCCGAGGAAAGGACAGAACATATTTCTGGGCAGGACGTCGCTTAACTTAAGAGATACTGCCGGCATATGGGTGAACGCGGTTCATTGCATGGTCCTTGCGCATCCCTGGAACATCGCGCCGCATCTGTTCTCTCAGAAAAGAAGCACCCGTTGATGGCCTGACTCTATATGTCCTGGCGGCTGCAATAATATCTGTGCAAATTCGGACGTTCCGATCTTATGGACACGAGTAAGACCAGGATGTATGGAAAGGCCTCTGGTCGATAAGGATGGAGAATAACAGTAATACTCGAGATTCTCTAAATTTGAAGTCGATTGTATGACCGCTTGTATATCAAAGCGAGGATACTCTCCCTCCTGCACATGCTGGCCAGACAGCGCATGAACTCCATCTTCAATAAAGATCACCCGTGTAAAAATTCCCCGGTGTGCACACGCTGCCGCAAGGGTGATCGCTCCCATCGAGAATTCAGTCCCATATGGACTGCGGGTGGGGAGTATCACAAGAGGAGGAGGATCTCGGAAGGATGAGGAATTCAATTTTGGAATTATTTTTTTATGGGGAAAAGTTATGGAAAAAGAGCTATGCGAGAAGATATGATGGTTTTTGCAGAATCGGAACACGATTTGATCAAGGTTCGTTATTCTCCCAGGGGGGATGAGGCAATTTGAGATAATTTTTCCATCCTCCCCAATGAACGTGCTGTAGCCGCGGGAGGTAGCACTCTGGGAACAGATCAGATTTTTTGGGGATAATCCTTTCTTTAATGAAATTTTATTTATCTCGGTGAGGGACTCTCCAATATTTGCATGATTCATTGGTGCCTGACCGCTGTGCATTGCATGTACGCCATCAAGGTAGCCATAAATTTCCGGACTGATGCCCCTCGCAACTGCGGTGCGGAGCAGGTCGAGTACGTTTGAACAGGATTGGTATGTATAAGGGGACTGAAGAAGAAGAAAACCGATCGCTGTGGATCGGGAACGATCTCTCAGGGCATCAATTAAGAGATCCCAAACCGGCTTATCCGGCCTATCACCCATTTTAGAGGTGACGATCTGGTCAGGAAATCTCACTTTCAACGGTTCAACCTGAATCCCCCTCAAATGGAGTTCGTGGGAGTCGAAGACACACCGAAAAGACGGCGATTTAAACATATTCTCCCAATAATAACGATGCTGACGGTCGATGAAACCATAACATGCGTCGCCAAGCAGGAAGAAGGTAAATGGGGGAGTACGGATTCGAGGTTTAAGATGAAGACTCTCCGGATGGACCTTCGTGCTATAGAATTTTACCAGCTCATCAAGCCATAACAGCCTCTCCGTTGTTAAACCCTCTGAGGTGAAAAATATATTTCCCTTCATCGTTTGCAATCGTCGTCTCGTGTACGATAACACGAAGCATCGTTGGCGAACCGTCTCTCACTATCCACAGCCGCATCGTTCCCTGTAATCTCTCCTGTACTATTATGGAGAGATATGACATTATTAGAGATCGCGGTCACGTTTTCCCACTGCCCCCACGTATAAGGGCCATTGTGTTTCCGGGTTCAGATCGGCGAGCTGGATCATGATCTGATCATGGAAGAGATCAATGGGATGGACCCTGCATCCGATGCAGGATGCTGCCATGATGAGCGCCTGGCAGATGTGGCCGACCTCGATAAGAACACTCCTGAATCCTCTATTTCCCAATGCCCATGTCGAACGATAGGGTATCCCCACCCAGAGGAACGTCACTGCTGCTCGAGTGATCAATTTGAAGTTCATACTGGCAGTCCCCATCGCGAAGGGGAGAGTTGAGTCCACCCGTTCAGCCACTATCTGATGCGAATGAGGGAGGTACCGATAGAGACCGGTTTCAAGTCCCTCCACTTCGCCCGCGACAAAGAAGGTCTCAATAGGATACCTTAAACCACTTGAGGGAACATTGCGCAACTTTTGGTCATTACCCTTGATCTTTCTATAACCTTGAATACTCCATAGCAGGAATGAAAGCTCCTTCAATGTAATTGATGATCTCGAAAAGAAAGCTTCAGGTTCCCACTCTTCAAATGCTTTACGGACCGAAACATCAGGAATTTTTATTCGTTTCGGATCTGGCAGCCGGATTACATCTGCACCTTCTTGCACCGGCATCTCTTCTTCTGGTTCCGGCCTTCGCAATATCATGTCGACGGTCGAAAAATCCGGATACCTCGTCTTTTCCAGGAACTCAATACCAGGGTTTGTCATATGGTCTCACCGGTAATAATGCAACGTTGTCGGATGGGATTGCTCATGGTACAAATAAAAGGTTGAAGGATTCATTCAGGAAGCTCTGAGGTAGAGATTTCCATAGATCTCCCGACCTTTCTTTTTAGGATGCCGCTCCCCCAGATCCCCGATAAAATGTCGAAATTTCATACTCTGCCCCAGGATATTTTTATCGACCGTGCCTATCTCCTTGAACCCGGGAAGCATATGCTCAATAGTACCAAAAACATAGATGTCCCCTTTTACCATCTGGCCTCCAACACGGCTCTGGACATCTCCTTTAATGACGACAGTACCTCCTTCGGCATGGGTGGAGATATGGATGAACGCATCTTTCTCAATGATGATGGTGCCCCCCAACATAAATGTCCCAATATCATTCCCGGCAGATCCGTTAATGCGGATGGTGCCTCCACGCATCCCGCGCCAGTCACCCCTATAGGCGCACCCGACATAATTCTGGGCGTTCCCATCAATTTGGATCTCGCCGCCCTCCATTGCCAGTCCACAGAAGGAGTCAACATTTCCCCTGACATGGATCGATCCGCCCTTCATCCAACCGCCTACATACATGTCCGCATTCCCATTGACGGTGACGGAACCTGCGGTCATCTTTGATCCGATATATTTTACCCGCGAACAATCTCCATCGATGAAAATATCGGTCTCTTCAGCGGTTTTACCCGAAGAACCTGCGATATCAAAGAAATCCCCAAGCTCATTCCGTGCTTTCCCTTCCCGAACCTCCAGCCGGGAGATTTCTGTCGGAGTTTTCCCGGCGAATACATCAGGAGAGATACAAAAACATTCGAGGAAGAGATCCGGCGTTTTGACGGGTTTCATTCTGATAGTTGCCATGTTTCAAGCCTCCCCATCCACCTCAATGACATACGGATTCGGTGCAAGGTGATCCCATACAGGATAGTTGCCGATGCCCAAGGTATAATTTTTTAGGAATTTATCCTGGATATCACGCGTGACCTGGTGATTCTCTCTCACCTTTGCATGCACCCACACGGTCCTCTTGTTCCCATGATGGGTGATCTCCCCATCTTTCACAACGACCTGCCCCGACTTCACAAACCAGAGTGCACGGGAAAATGCTTTCTCAATCTCTTCGGGATCGGTCGGCATGTTATTGAGATCAAGATCATAGACTGCGACGTTTGCATCAAGACCGGGGCCAAGGCCGCCATACACATGAGAGAGACCCAGAGCCTTTGCCGGACCCGTCCGAGTCATCTGTGCAATCTCGTATAAGGTCCGTTCCGTATCGATGCCATGCAGGTCCGTAGCATCGATGACCTTGCTACAGTATTTTAGTGAGTCTAAGGTGGCTTCTCGTGCTTTCTGGCTCATCAGCCATTTAATCACACGGGGGTATCTCGTGAAGGGACCTGCATTCGGATGATCCGTCGTGATGAACGTTCGTGATGGGTCTTTTGCGTAGAGCCCAAGCTCAAGCCCGATAGCCCACTGAATCCCGCATACTTTGATGTCTTTGTCATAGACGTAAGGCACCACGCCAGCCGCAGTTTCAAGCTCTACGTCCGTGTTTGCCCACTTCAAATGATTCAGGCTGTTTAAATGGTGTTCAAAAGGTCCATCCGCCGTCATCGTAGTCGTTTCATCGAGAGTGACACAACCAAGATCGACAGTAATGTTCCTATGGGTATTGACGTAATCCATCACTTCTTTTGCCTTGGATTCGAAATTTGCCCACGAATCCCCACCATATGAGTGGAACTGGATATGGGTGGAGTGCATCACCTGCTCGCGGTCGAACTTGTTGTTTGCCTTTACCCCCTCTGCTATCTTTAACGAGTCGAGGGTGACTTTGTAGTTGCCGGGAACGCCAAGGCTATTCTGATGAATATGAATGGAATGTGGCAGCCCGAGGTATTCGTTCGTTTTAATGAGGCCTGCAATTATTTCTGCCGGGGTGATATCATAGAACGGGACCGGGTCATCAATCGATAGGCAATTCAGTCCCCACGCCCAGGCAGCAGTTCCTCCCGGATTGACCAGTTTTATCCCATACCCTTTCGTTGCTGACAGGAGCCACGCCACGTATGCAGCGGTGTTCTCTATCTCTTCCTTTTTCAGGTATTCCATGACGAACCAATTGTTTGCAAAAACAGGAAGAGCGGCTTCGTCGATGATCGGAGTGTCGTGGATCTCTTCATGTACATGCGGGGAGTGCAGAGGGGGCATGGCCGCTTCCATCACGAATGCATATCCCATCCGAGCATAGTCGTATCCCGTTTTAAAGGTGCTTGGGATGGAGAATCCCATCTCCACCCGATAGTGCTCCTGTGCATTCGGGCTTTTGAACAGCTTGTCCTCAGGCCTCATCAGACGACCGGCATTTACTTTCGGTCCGGCCACATGAGCGTGAATATCAACCCCGCCAGGCATGACCACCTTGCCTTTCGCATCGATCACCTTTGCATCCGATCCCACCTTTTCGACGATTGTACCGTCCCTGATGGCGATATCTGCCACGTCGCCGTTCATCTTTTGAGAGGGATCAACCACGAATCCATTTTTGATCAATAGTTCTGCCATTTATTTCACCCTGGAAGTCGAGGCCGGGACAGGTGCTTTGCCATGAACCCAGATCGGTTCTGTCTGGGTTAACTCGCAGATCCGGACGTATATGCGATCGAAGAGCTCCTCGTCGCTCGGTACACTCTCAGGACCATCAATGACTTTCTTGAACTGAATCGGCACATTGTCCATCCGATACACGACCCCCGGCTCTTCCACGCCGACGATGCGGACCGGAATATGGAGATCGGATATCTCGCTCGCCATGCAGATATTGGGATCGACCGTAATGAACGGATGTTTTTTCAGATGTTTCACCGCATCGATCGGGAAGTGCGCTCCGGCATCCGTTCCGACATTTACAAAACAATCAATCTCGTCTCGCATGGCCAGATCGATCGAACTGGTCTCTCCGGGATTCATGTGGGCATGAGTCCCCTTGCTCAGGTCAACACAATAGGGGAAGCCAAACTGCCATGACCAGACCTGGCCGGGTCCTGCGATATTGTAATGACCTCGCATGGCCATGATTGATGCCTTGGTGTGGTCGTTGAGGTCTCTTGTGAGGCTGATAGCAATATCGACATTGTGATTGCGTCCGTCAGTATGGGTGCATCCCATTCCGAAGAATATCATAACAAATCGCCCATTCCTCATTTTTTCGGCCACTTCGAGGATTTTGGCTCTCTCTATCCCTGCAACTTCTTCAGGAATCTTGTGGCCCCTCAACACCGTTCGGAATGCATTGAAAAGATCATAGTCATGTCCCTGTTTGACCATCAGGTGCATATCTGCCAGTTTCGCAGTATCCGTCTCCCTCGGGTCGACACATATGACAGTCCGATGCATCTGTCCCCGGGAAGTGAAAAATCCCCTCGGAAATATCGAGTAGCGTGAGGTATGCCGGGGATGGGCATGCATGGGATTGCATCCCCAGAAGACGATTACGTCCGCGCGGTTCTTGACCTCTCCCAGGGTACAGCTGGGGTAACCGTTGTCAAATATGGCCAAAAAAGAAGGTCCATGGCATATCGATGCACAGTTGTCCAGGACTGCACCCGCTTTTTCCGCAACCCGGCCTACTGCACTTATTCCTTCGCAGTTGGTGGAGCCAAAACCGTAAATGAGAGGTTTTTTGGCGTTTAACAGGGCTTTTGCCGTGTAGTCGATGGCCTCCTCATACTCGATCTCCTTAAACGACCCATCCGGTTGACGGAGACGAGGCTTTTTCAGTCTGTTCGGATTTGTAGCATGATGGAAAATCTCACTACCAATCACACATGCATTCCGGGTTTCCAGGATTTTTTTCCCATCGTCAGAGACAAGTACTTCAAGATCATCGCAGGACGCTCCACAATACGGGCATCCAACCTGAGTGATAAGTTTCGGCATGTCAAGCCCCTCCTTTCCAGAGCCCTACAGAACCCTGGACGAGTTCGAGGGCACTTTTTATCCGTTCGTTGCGTGCAGGTTCGATCGTCACCGGGAATCCGCTATATTGCGGGACACCTGTTGACTGTGTCCGGGGGGGAACAATCTGGTTAGCCCAAACCCCCTGTCGGATATGGGCAAGACCTGGAGGGCAGAACTGAGTCGGAGTAATCGCTTTCACGATAACGTCTCCGACTTCGCTCGTAACCTTAACATTGGTGTTTATCAAGATCCCAAGCCTCTTCATATCATCCGGATTCATCTCAACCACCGAACAGGCTTTGAAATATTCTTGTGTGGTCTTTCCCTTTTCCATCGCCTGCCCTTCCTCAATAGACCGCTGTGTAATCATGTTCAGGACTATCTTTTCAGCCATTGTCGCACCATACGAAATTTTCCCAAATAGACGAGTATTGAGTTCAAATCTTCTCTCAAGAAACATTTCCCGCAGGAAATACCCCTCGTCCGCTCAATCGGATGACACAGTAAGGACATGCCTCAATGCATACACCGCACCCGCCACACAGTTCAGACTTCACGTCAAGACAGATTGACTTGCCGTTAATCACGGAGTAGATCTTGGCATCGGTCACTGGATCGCTTGTAAAGACTTCCAACGCATTAACGGGACAAGAGGCCATGCAGTTTCCGCAACCAGTACATCGCTGCATGTTGACATGTATACTGAAAGTCATCAATCAATATTTGAAGAAACCCATGATAAGCTTTATGCTAAAAGTTAATTAAATCTATTTAATATAAATTTGAGTTTTTATTTATTTATTTAACTTTATGCTTTTAACTTAACATGTTAAATACTTCTATTAGATTCTCAACCCCTGAACCGGGTGAACGGAAGCCACTACCTCTTCCTATCACCTGAAGACAAAGCGACTGGCCGTCGTCCCGGTGCACCGGCGGGATCTTCCCGCCGGCACGCTCCTGGAGATCATCAAGCGTTGAGCGGGCTGGCAGCCCGTTCACCGATAACCTCTCGCCCGCCAGCAAAACCCACAGGTCATTGCACCCACAATACCCCTCCGGCAAGGAGGAGCCGTGTCATCCGCCTATGTCTGCCGGGGATCACGGGCGTACGTCAAAGATGAGGGGACAGGTGATCCGTCCGCTGAACTCCTCGAGGCTGCCCGGGCTATCGAGATCAAAACCGTTCTCGATCAGCGATCCTAACTTCCGCATGAACCTCTCGAAATCAGGATTCTGTTGTATGACATCGCTCATGGACGGCGGTTCTGCATCATCGGGAAACTCGAGCACCCGGATCATGCGCCCGCGTGCGAAGAAGAGTGTATTTCGGGCAGCCCCCTGGAGGCCGGCAGCCCATCGCCCGGCCTCGGGATCGCCGGGCAGCTGCTCCAGTTCCTCTTCTTTGCCGGGCTTCGCCTGGAATGTGACTGCTGCAGGCATATTCCTCCGGAGAGGGATGACGGCGCTTAAAGCTTCGCCCGCGCACTCAGGCAGGAGAGGTTCCGAAGGGGTATTGTGGAGATCAGCTGGAGCGTGCCTCAATCAGGCCGCTGCAATGGCTGGGAGACTCCCCTTTTCACCAGGCATTCGTGATAATACGCGGTGCTCGCTATTATTTCTCCGGCACATTCGGTATGGGTTTAAGGTCGAATAGACCTCACAATAACCGTATTTTGAGAGGCACAATCGGCGTCTCCCTGGAGATGCAATAAGTCCCTGAAAAACGGCGCTGGAATCAGAAGCCGTTTCCCCGGGGATGCAGCCAGGAGACCTATTGCCAGGATTCAGCCTGTGGTATTTGTTTTTCAAAAAAGTGATGGACCGAGCGGGAATTGAAACCGCGGCCTCAACCATGCCAGGGTGCTTCCCCCGTTGCGGCCTCTGATTGAATGAAGACGCGGAAGCTTTAAAAAACCGTGTCCGGGGAATGCCTGGGCGTAAGGATGCTATGGGAACGTGCTTGGGAACATGCCGGCACCGGTTATCCCTGCAGGTGATAGAGCAGCCGCAGGGCAATCCAATCGCATGATCTCGCTGTCCACGTATAGACACATCAGTTTGAGCGAGAGTATTATCGAGCGTCAGGCATTACAAGACAAAACGTCAGAACCTCCCATACCGCTTATGCGCATGCTCGATGGACATCACCGCAAGGAGATGAACTTCCTTCTCCTGTTCGTGGATGCGGTAGAAAGCCGTGAACGTGCGGCTGATATGAAGCCGATAGATATCCTCCCGGTCGTGGACATGCAGGCGCTCCTTGTCGCTCCCGCTGCCCGGATACGGGTCTTCCTGGAGAGTTTTCAGCCTCTCCATCACTATCCGCCGGCTCTTTGACCGGAGGCGCTTGATACTCTCAAGGGCCACTTTGTCAATCTGTATCCAAAACGTCAAAGTCCAGCTCCACAAAGTCCCCTTCGGCCTCGATACGGTCCATATCCTCGATGAATCGGCGCTTCTTCTCCTGCTCGACCATCTGCGCGAGGAGATCGTCGAATGTCTGGCCGGGACATTTCAGGTCGGATATCTCCGCCCATACCTCCTCCGAGACGGGGATCCTTTTTGTTGCAGCCATAACAGTATTGTAAGTGTTTGTCATATTTACAACGTGTGCATGAAAACGAAGCGTTCCACACATGACCATATCATACACGTTCGGAAGAGAGCGCCCGACATTCATGACGATAGAAGGGCCGGCAGGTCCTCTGGCGCATCGGGCGCTCTCATTTCCCGAATACCTGCACGGAAGGATGCCGCGGGAAGGTATTTTGGGAGTTCGCCGATACACCGCACGGGAGACGCTGCTATGCCAGCGACAACAGGTCCTTGAGAAGAATGCTTATTGCTTCCATATCCTCGACCGAGCATCGCCCGATCTTTTTTTCGAAACGATCTCCTGAGAGGGCAACGAGCTGGAAGACCAGCGCTGCACTGTCGGAAGTGAGCCCGTTCTGTGGATTTTTCTCAATGCCGTGGGTATGCGGAAACCCAAACGCCGCAGGGGTCGTCGTCAGCGGGACCACGACTGTCATGCCCCCAAAGGAGACGGCGCGAGCACCACGGCAGGCCGCAGGCCGCCCTGTTCGTGCCCCCGCGCGCCGGTGAGGTCGACGAGCCAGATATCGCCTCTGCTCCGTCGCATCCTAATGCCTCATCGACCGAATGCCGGCCCGCTGCCACTCCTCCAGTTCGCTCTGGAGCGCCGCCTTCTCTTCGTCAGTGGGGACGAAGAGGTACTGCTTTGCCCGGTTGACGGCCTTGACGATCTGCTCGCTTGGGTAGAAGGACTTCATTCTCCGGACTGTCCGGTACGCCTGCTGCGGCGGTTGGTGCATCTCATAGGTAAGATACCCGTAGGTCGCCCCGATCTCAAGCAACGACGGGCTTTTATCGAAGAGGCCGGTGAGCTCGGCAACATACTCCGCTTCGGCATGAGCGAGAGCCTGATCCGTCTCGCATCGGAAGAACTCGCCGGCATGCTCGAAGTACTCCCGTGCAAGGGCCGGCGAGTAGGGTCCCCGGACGTAGAGGCGAAACGGGTACCCAAACGAAACGCCCTTCAGTTTCAGCAGGTAGACGAGCTTCTGGGCGATGAGCCGGTGCTCGAACTGGCCTTTATCCATCCGGAATCCCGCTTCCCGGAAGCAGGCAATGACTCTGTTTCTATCGCCCACCGATCTCACCCTCGCAGCCCAGGAGTTTGCAGAGCCAGCTCCGGACACGCCGCCACTCGGCAAGCCCATCCGGGGTGATGGCATAGAGCTCCAGT
Source organism: Methanomicrobiaceae archaeon (assembly GCA_020854755.1). Lineage (GTDB taxonomy): Archaea > Halobacteriota > Methanomicrobia > Methanomicrobiales > Methanoculleaceae > JAHKLN01. The sequence continues at coordinate 23,559 of JAHKLN010000079.1, forward strand.
TCCTTCCCCTCAAGCGTCACCTTCTCGGAGCGGAGATACCCCATCCCGACAAGCTTCTTGAGGTTTGCGTAGAGCACCCCGTCGCTCAGGTCCAGCCCGGCCCTGAGCTGCCGTGCGGTAGCCCCGTCCTCGCCGAGCTCGGAGAGCGCCCAGAGGATCTCCAGGCGCACCCTGGAGATGAGGGTGCTGTTTATGTCCTCGGATTCTTCCACGATTGCAATAAGATTGTCAGGCATGCGACTTTCAACTTTGAGTAGATATTGGAGCAGGAGATGATAAAGGATTTGGATAGTGCTCCTTATACGTCATCGGATACTATACTCTGACAAGGGGGCGCGATGCGATGAAACGTCTGCAGTACCGTATCCTCCTCCGAAATGAACCGGAAGGCGGGTATACCGTCATCGTGCCGGCCCTGTCCGGCTGCATCACCTACGGGAAGATCGTCGGTGAAGCGATAGCGAGGGCAAAGGAAGCCATCGAGGTCTACGTTGAAGACCTCAGGGAGAAGGGCGAGAAGATTCCCACCGGGGAAGGGCTGCTTGGGAATACGCTTACCGTCGAAGTCGATGCCTAAGATCCAGGCACACGTCTGGAGATCACGACGCAGGCCGGAATTGAGGATCTTATTATGCAGGTAGTTTTCCAATAGTGCATATTCAGATCACATTTATAGTCACATACATCCAATACATCGACTATCCGGGGAGCAATTGCAATGCTGGTGAAATTTGAGATATACAATGACGGTGAGTTCTGGTGTGCCCGTGGCATCGGAGTCGATATCTTCACACAGGGCCGAACGCTTGACGGGCTCATGGAAAATATCCGCGAGGCTGTTGGTCTGCACTATGAAGAGAGCATCGACGCCGGAGAACAGATAACGATTATGTCCCTGACCGAATTCCAGGTTGGTTCCGTTGCCAAAATCTCCGGTTGTTAGCGGTAAAGATCTGAAAAAGATGCTCGGGTCACTTGGATACTCGATCCAGCGGCAGCGGGGTAGCCATGTACAGATGGCGAAGAGTACGGGTGCCGGGGAGCATACTATAACAATTCCTCTCCATGATGAGATTGCCAGGGGCACCTTGAACGACATTCTCGGGAAAGTATCGCAGTGGAACGGTATTTCAAAAGAAGATCTTCTTGAGATGTTGCGATAGACGGTTGAGTGTGCGCCCGGTAGGGATGGTGATCTCGCCGTTCGGCCCTCATCCGGTCGGGGCAAATTCCTATACAACAACATTCTTCTGAAAGGATGACGAGCGAATGACACGAAAGACTCTCCGCTGCCCGATATGCCACAGCACCGATATCTACTGGGACGCCCGTGGCCTGTTTGCGACGCTGTATCATTGCCGGCAGTGCGGGTGTCAGGGGGCGTTTGTTCTGGAATGTGAGGAGGATACCGGCGAGCGCCCGGGCGAAAGCGTGCAGTAAGGCCGGATGCCTGAATCTGCATATCCGGACCGTTCTGGCGATGGTCGCCGTCACCTCCGAAAGATTACGACTGCTGCTTCTTCTCCTTTTCCGGCGCAAAAGGTCCGGTCAACGAGCGTCCGGACAGTTCAAGATCCTCTACATCCACGTCGCAGGCTCCCTCGCCGGTAGAGATCGCCGGAATGATAAATCGAAAAAATTCGCTCGCGAACTGCTCATAGCTGAACCCTTCCGCCTCAATCACCAGCTTCCATCTGTTCTCCAGGGAGAGGATACCCATGAAGGAGATCATCAGGTACATCGAGGTCAGGAAGGGATCGAGATCGGCCCGGATCGTCCCGTCATCGATTCCCTCCCTGATCGCATCCGCCAGGATCCGGCGGCAGGTGCCGTACCCCTTCCCGATCTCTGCGGCATACGGGTTCTCCCGTGAGAAGCGTTCGGATCCGTAGAAGTGGATGAGCCGGAGATAGTCCGGGTACTCCTGAGAAAACCGGTAATATGCCTGGCCCATCTGGACCACTTTGAGCATGCCGGGCGCCTGTTTTTCCATGCACGCCGTGTATTTTTCCGCAAGAATCCGGACACCGCGGAGCACGATCGTGGCAAAGAGTGTCTCCTTATTTTTAAAATAGAGATAGATGGTAGCCTTGTTGAGTTCGACCTCCCGGGCGATATCCTCCATGGCAACGTCTTCGTAACTCCGGGAAAAGAAGAGACGCTCGGCTGCATCGATGATCTCGGTCCTTCGCTGCTCCTTCTCCCGCTGTCTTCTATCGGCGATTCCCATCGTTTCGCTTCACCTGATCCCAGATTTTAACTCCCTTGCGCATCCGCAAAAACCTGCTCATTATAAGAGAGTTCTGCCGTGCCGGGGTTCATGCCTCGTGCGATGCCCTGGATAACAGTTCTCGAGGTGCCCGTCGGTGAGAAGCATACCAGTTTCAGCGATGCTACCTTCATGAGGCCTCCTTTGCCTGCTCTGCGGCTGCGATCGCCTTCAGCAGCCAGGCCATGTTCTTTCCGGCTTCAATTGCCCGTGCTATACCTTCTTCGTCCTTCCAGACATCCCCGATATCGCGGCCGATGCCGATCACCTGGACTCCGGGGACCGCCATCCCGCTGTAGAGCATGAAATGGAGCAGGGTATCGACGGTATGGTTTGCACCGGATCTCCGCACCGCTGCTGCGGCGGTCGCCACCTTGCGCCGGAAGAGCCCGCCGTTCGCCCTGGCCACCACGCCTGCCCGGTCGATCAGGGCTTTCATCTCGGACGTGACGTCAAGGAAATAGACCGGTGAACCGAGGATGATCCCGTCGGCGTCGCACATCTTCCCGATGCAGCCGTTCACGATATCATCGTCAAACACACACCGCCGGTCCTGGTTCTCAAAGCAGCTCCGGCAGTCCGTGCATCCCCGGATCATCCGCCCGCCGACCTGGACCAGTTCCGTCTCGATGCCTTCGTGCTCGAGTTCGTCAAGGATGTGCCGGATCAGGATGGACGTGTTGCCGCTTTTGCGGGGGCTTCCGTTCAATGCAGCGACTTTTAATCTTTTCATCTCTCTTCACCGTCCTTCGTTGATCCGGCTTGCGCCCCGGGATCCTGAGAAGATGACTGAGGAGATTGAGAAGATGACTGAGGAGATGATCCTCGATCTCCGGAAGCATCTCCCCCTGCTGCAGGATCCCCTGAGGCGGCTGAGGCCACTGAGGCCGCTGAGGCCGCTGAGCCCGCCATCCAGTCGTCGATGAGCGCACGGGTCAGGCTGAGTTGTGGCGGAAGATCCGGGAGGTGGTCACGGTCAACCCACACGGCGCTCTCAATCTCAACGCCGTCCGGGGCAGCATCTCCTCCGTCGTAATCGGCAACGAATCCGAGCATGAGCGAATCGGGGAACGGCCACGGTTCGCTTGCACGATACCGGATGTTTTTGATTGCAATCCCCGCCTCTTCTCGGACCTCGCGGCGGACAGCATCTTCGATCGTCTCGCCGGGCTCGACAAAACCGGCAACGAGGCTGTACCTGCCGGGCGCCGCTCCTCCTCCCCGGACCATGAGGATCGAGCCGCCCTTTCTCACCAGCACGATGATCGCCGGTGAGAGCCGGGGATAGGCGATCCGGTGGCAGGACGGACATATCTTGGCCCGCTCAGTTCTTACGGGCTCCGTTGCCGCACCACACCTCCCGCAGAACCGGGTGGTCCGGTCATAATCGACGATCTGAACGGCAAGCGCGGCTACAGCAAGTTCCCCGTCCGGGACGAGGCCGGCAAGCTCGCGTACGCCGGAATATGCCAGCCCTTCGGGCAGCGGCAGGTCGCCGGGCACCTCGACGGCATAGCAGGCAACGGCACCCCGGTGGCCGAGATACCGGGCATCCCTGTTCAGCTCATCCCTCTTCAGTTCATCTCTCTTCAGCTCTCCCGGAAGATCCGGGAATGCCGTCTGAAAGATGGTCGGCGTGCTGTCTTTCGTGCTGCCTTTTCTGACGCAGACTCCCCGATCCCGGACAAACACCAGGCATGCATCCTCCGGGAGCCGGTCCGGTTCCGGGTACTGCTTATGCAGGCAGTCAACGGCAAATCTTGCTCTATGGTCCATGACAACCCCTGATTCCCGTGATTCTCCTGATTCCCCTGGTTCCGATTCCCGGTGCAGGCCCGGGCGTGCTCTGCTGTGCGTGATTGGCCATGTGAATCATCCCACCCATAGGGAGGAGAGACTCCCGGATCCTGCCCGAGAGAGTTTTTCTGGATAGTGGTAGCTCTGGATCATATTATAACTGTCGGTTATTTTGTAACTCGGGGTTATTATGTTGAGGCGGGTGGGGCAGAGGATCCGGGCGGTGCTTCTTCTACGCCATCGGGGACTGTTATCACAGGGGGCGCTATGCGATGAACCGCCTGCAGTACCGTATCTTCCTCCGGAGGGAGCCGGAAGGCGGGTCGTCACCGCGCCGACGCTGCCCGGGGGCGTCGCCTTCGGGGAGACAATTGACGAGGTGATGGCACGGGAGGGTACCGAGGTCTGCATGGAAGATCTTCTGAGGAGGGGTGAATAGGTCCTCACTGACGAAGGATTGCCTGAGTACACTCTTACCGTTGAGGTCCGGGAATGAGCGAATGACCCGGAAGGTTATCCGCTGTCCGATATACCGGAGTACCGATATCTACTGGGATACCCGTGGTCAGTATGCAACGCTGTAGTACTGTCGGCAGTGCGGGTATCAAGGGGGCGTTCATACTAGTGCTTATTGTCCCCTAATTTTCTAAGATCATCGGGTAGAGCCGCTTGAGTTTCACCCGGGCATCGGTGGTTGTAAACTGCCAATCAACTCCCTTCTGGGCCTGGTTTCGGTGCCGGTTCCAGCTCTCTGTTTCCTCCCGGAGAATTTCTATCGTCGGGATTCTGCGCTGCAGGCATTGCCGTTTCAGGGCACTGAGTTCGAGCTCGGCAATATTGAGCCAGCTGCCGTGTTTTGGGGTATAATGGATTTCCAGCCGGTTCAGCAGGGCTCGTGCCCGTTCCGGCGGGAATGTCTCGTAGAACGCTCCCGGTACATGCGTCTTGAGGTTATCG
>JAHKLN010000028.1 GCA_020854755.1 Methanomicrobiaceae archaeon
AAAGACCTACTCCGGCGGGATGCGCCGGCGGCTTGAGCTGGCCGAGGCGCTGGTGCACGAACCGGAGGTGATATTCCTGGATGAACCCACACTCGGGCTGGATGTCGGAGCGCGGAAGATCATCTGGGAGCATATCCATGCGCTGAACAGGAAGGGGATGACGATATTTGTGACCACCCACTACATGGATGAAGCGGACCGGTTCTGCGACCGGGTCGGGATTATTGACCACGGGAAGATTGCCGCGCTGGGAAGCCCTTCCGAGCTGAAAGCGCGGCTGATGAAGGACGTCATTACGGTCGTCGTTGATGGGGACTACTCCCCGGTACGGCTCGACGGGATCCTGTGTATCGGCCGGTCGGGTGACGAGATATCGTTTACCGCCGAGAACGGCCGCGAAGCCCTCCCGCATCTTGCCGACGCCCTTCAACGTGCCGGAAACAGGGTGCGGGCCATGTCGCTGCGCGAACCGTCCCTCGACGATGTCTTTCTGCAGTCTGTCGGGAATCAGGAGGAGCCGCAGGGGTTTGAGGAGTGGAAATTCCGGATGATGCTGCGGGGGAGATCATGAAGGGCGTTCTCACGTACATCCACCGGGACTTCATCCGGTGGATCCGGTACCGGGTCGGGGTTATTTCGGCGCTCGTCCTTCCTGCAGCGTGGCTTCTCTTTGTCGGCCTTGCCCTGCCCGTCCAGTTCACCGGTAATTACCTTGATTTCATTACCCCGGGCATCCTTGTGATGACGATTCTGACGACCGGGATCTCCAGCGGATCACTGTTGATGTTCGATAAGATCCTCGGGTATCTGAACAAGTTCCTTGCCATGCCGGTGCCCCGGGAGAGCATCCTGATAAGCAAGATCCTCTTCATCACGGTGCGGGGCATTCTCCAGACGACTATCATCCTGATCCTTGCGGTGCTGATCGGCGCCACGATGTTACATCCGGTGCAGTATGGCCTGACCTACCTCATCCTCTTCCTGTTCGGGGTTTTCATATCCGCATTCTCCACTACCGTGGCGCTCTACCTGGACGATCACGACTCCTTTGCAGCTTTTACCGCAATGATCACGATGCCGCTGTTCTTCACCTCAAGCGCCCTCATGCCGTACGACGTGATGCCGGGCTGGCTCCGTGTTGCCGCCCGGGTAAACCCGCTCAGCTTTGCCATCGATGCGATCCGTGACGTGGGTGCCGGCACTATCCCTGTGCTCCCTATCACGATGCTCACGCTCTTCGCGGCCGTGATTGTGGTGATTTCGGGATACGTGTTCAGGAAGGTTACTGTGTGAAGTGATTATTTGGTCGAACACCGGGAAAGGATCATCCGCCCAATCCCTCTCCTTCAGGTCGTGATGGGCGGGATCACTCCGGGTGCAATGCTGACCTCTCCATAAAGATCGCCCTGGAACACCTCCGTTCGGTTGGGTAAGGCCTGATGCCGCGATATGCGTGAGGGACCTGCAGCGGGATAGGTACCATGAGATCATAACCGGATACCCCTGAAACGATAACCGCAGCACACCCTCACCAGGGAAAATCCTTCACCGCAGTAAAGACATGTTCAAGAATCCACAGCGCTCCCGCTCCGCCAAGGAATGCTTTTTCTGTGAAATGTATGTCGCCGGTCGTCCTGTTGAAGATATCAACGGACTTCCTGCACCTGCCGGAGAGTTCCAGATCTTTTCCGGATAAACCGTCACCGAAATAGATATCCGGCCTGACGATGGCGGGATCGGCTCCGAGGGTCCCGGAGAGGGCGTTGGCCGCAAGGTATTCCTCAAGATGGCCGACCGTCTCAGGATCCTCTCCCGCCATGAGTTCAACGGATACCGGCACCATGCCGAGATACTCATACAGCCAGACGGTTATGGGATAGACGAACGAAGAGTCCCCGCGAACGGCAAACGTTGTCCCTTTCGGGTACCCTGCTTCGTGGTGATACCGGGCGATCTGGTGGAAGGCGTGCGTCCGGTGCTTTTTGATCTCTTCAAGCGCCGGTGTCGGGTCGCGTCCGGTTGCTGCGGCGACCGTTCGGATCCACGTTTCCGTTGCGCCAAAACCGATCGGTGCGCCGCCATGAGAATAAACGGCGGGTATGCCGAACTCCGACTCGTAGAATTCCGCCGTCTTCCGGGAATACTCGGGATAAATTACGATATTACAGTAGGCCGTTGTGGACTCGCGTATCTCGGAAACGCTCGATCCGGCCCCGGGCACCGAAACAACGGCAAGCCCCATCAGCTCGCAAAGATGCCTGATTTCGGCGATATTGCCCTGCCAGTATCTCTGGATCATCGAGAATCCGAGCAGATTGACCCGGTTTTTCACCCGTGGCAGACGATTGAGCCGCAGCCACCGGAGGATAGCGGTGATCGCCTGGTCAAAACCTTCGGGAAGCGGACGGGAGTACGCCGCTCCTTCAAAGGCCATACAGATGTGATCGAGACGAGCTTCGGTCAGGAAGCGGTCGAGGTCATCCCCGATGAGGGACGCTCCCGGGGAGTTGACCACCGCAAGGAATGCATCGCCTTTCTCTGCTATCAGGGGGAGGATCTCCTGCAGTTTCTGCGTGGAACCGTGTATATAATCATCGCTGTCAAGGTATGTGCAGGGAATCCGCGACTGGCCGAAGAAGAAGGGTTCCTCAAACGAGCGCCGGTTCAGGGAGTTGTCCCGCGGGAAATGGCGGTCCGAGAAGAACGCGGGGCTCCCCCGGCAGCCGGTAGGCCCGTTCATCACCGCCCGGGCGTCGGAAATTCCTTCGATGGCGAGCAATGTCCCGATAAATCCGTCAGCATCAAGGTTCATAGCATTCCCTCCCCGTCCTTTTTCCATCCCTCGGTTGCGGGAAGCTCCATCAGCCTGCTCCACTGCCCGGCCCGTTCGACTGCCGCATGGAACCCAAAGCCGGGACAGTACGGGATGTGCGCACCCCTTGCCTGATCCCGGGGTTTCAGCGCCGGATAGGTGTACAGGACCAGGTCCGGCCTGATAATACGGATATCCTCCGACCGCTTCTCAACTGTGTAATTTCTCTCGACCGGGATCTTTCCTGCATGCCGCGATGTGAACGATTCGGAGATAGGCGAATATGTCAGGCCGATCTTTGCGATGTTCATCTTCAGGTCTTCGGCCAGATCGCAGATCCAGTCCACGGATCTGGGGTATGTCGAGATGAGAACCGTTTTCCCCTCGAGCTGTGGCCTGACCCGTCCGATTCTTCTCTCATACTCCTCTTTTTCTTCTGCAATGATCTCTTTTGCGAGTTCCTCTCTTTCGAAAAACTCCGCCACCGCCAGCAGCCAGGCTTCCGTTTCTGCAAACCCCACCGGCAGGGATCTGTCGAGGAACAAAACATCCGAAACCGATGCGAGCGCTTTCCTGATGCATTCCGATATATCGTCGTTGTCGGCAGGCAGGTTCAGCGCGGCGTTATTGAAGTTCAGCAGCGAACTGAAGGAACATGCACGCAAAAACCGGCAATTCACTGCAACGCCGAGCCTTTTTAAAAGGCTCTCCACATCGCTGATATTTTTTTCGTCGTTGAGTGCAAGCCACTTTTCTGCAATGATGTTTACCGAATTGGTATCTTTTCCCTGCCCGCCGTTCCGAATGAGTCCGGCAACCGTACAGCAGGCATCAATCATACCCTGTGCAAAGTCTCCCGTAAGATTCCCGTCAACCGGAATGGATAGTATATGTACTTCCGGGTGTTTTTCCGATACTTTTTTCACAACATTTCCGATATTGTCTCCGATTATCCCCGGAGGGCAGGCCGTGACGATAAAAATATGGGTGAATCCTTTCCTGATTGTCGATTCGACGGTTTCGTAAAGTTTTCTCTCCCCGCCGAAAATAAACTCCTCATCGGTCATGTCGGTGGACAGCAGCCTGCTCATCATGCCGGAATTATACGGATGCCCGAAGATCGTTGCGGAATGCTGTTCCGTATCAAGCAGCTTCTCGCAGATCATGAGCAGACAGCTTCTCGGGCAGTGCATGATCGTGGCGGCATCGGTAATCTGCGCTGTGACGGCTACGGCCCCGGCAAATGCGCAGCCAATAAGAGGGCGCCTGTTCTTTACCGATCCCGACAGCACCTTTCCGGTGGCCTTCTGCACGCAGAATGAGGAGAAGTCATATTTCTGTACCGTGGCGTGAGCCTCCCGCTGCAGGACGACCTGTTCCAGTATCTCATCAGACAGCGGCAGCGCAGGGTACAGGACCGCGGACTTCTCCGAGGTGATCTTTCCGATGTGGTCTGCAACCTGCCGGAAGATCGCTGCTTCGGCTGAATCGGGGTATTTTTCAATAACGGTGCGCCCTTCTTTTTCCGCCCTCGCAAACACCTCGCTCCGGGGAATAGATGCCACAATCGGCACCCGGACGGCTCGTGCAAACCGTATGACCCGGTTATCTTCTTCTTTGAGCCCCCGTGCGTTGTAGATGATGCCGGCGACTCTACAGGTCCGCTCGGCGAAATTTTTCATGCCCCGCAGAATATTGTTCGCCGCGTACAGCGAGAGGTATTCCCCCGACGTGACGATGAAGACCGCATCGGCATATTCGTCCCGTACCGGGACGGCAAACCCGCCGCAGACCACATCGCCCAGGACGTCGTAGATACTGACATCGAAAACATGTGATTTGATGCCCAGGTTCTCAAGAAGTTCGAACGTGGTGATGATGCCCCTTCCCGCGCACCCCACACCCGGTTCGGGCCCTCCTGCCTCAACACACGCAACGCCCCCGTATCCTTTGAATACGATATCTTCAAGACGCCTGTTTGTTGGAAGGACATTTTTGATATATTCCAGTACGGTGGTCGGTACCCCGCCTCCGATAAGAAGCCGCGTGGAATCGTGTTTCGGATCGCACCCGATCTGCATAACCTTCAGGCCATGTTGTGCGAGTGCGGCCGACACATTAGCGGAGATGGTCGATTTCCCGATCCCGCCTTTCCCGTAGATTGCGATCCTCAAGGGGTCACCCCTCCCGGTCATTGGCAGAGATGGTCTCAATCAGTTCCGCAAGACTTGAGCATTCCCTGGCGACGGTATCGGTACGGATCTCCCAGACCGGTTTTCCGTCAACTTTTCGTATCGTCACGGTGATATCCCCCCTCTCGCCGTCTGCCGGCAGATAGCCGATGCGTTCCAGTGCATACCATGTCCATATTCGCTCGACCGACTTACGAGCCCTGAGCGCAAAGGTGCCTTTCTTTTCGATAGGTATGGTAAATTCCCCACGTACGGGATCGAAGCTCGCCCCGTGAATGCCGAATGCCGAACCGAAGATGCCCGACAGTACCAGGTCTTCAGGTATGCCGGTGATCAGGGCGCCGTGCTGGTCGATAATCCAGAGCCGGTCGGCAGACCGGATAGCAAGATTCAGGTCATGCGTGGAGAGGAGGATGGCTTTGCTGGTCGATCGCGCAACCGATCTCAGGATCCTCATGGTCTCAATTTTATGGGGGATATCCAGAAACGCAGTCGGTTCATCAAGAACCATGAGAACAGGTTCCTGGGCGAGCGCCCGCGCAATCATCACCTTCTGCCGCTCCCCGTCGCTCATTTCATGGATGAACCGGTACGTGAGATCGCCCGCACCGACCGAAGCAATCGCCGACAGGATAATCTCAGTATCATCTTCTGTCAGGCGGCCGACCCAGTTCGTGTGCGGGAACCTTCCGAGGGCGACAATGTCAAAGGCGGTCATATAGCCCGCCTGTACGGGTGTTGTGAGCACCACACTCATGGTCTTTGCCTTCTCCTCCGAACGGTGGTCCGCGATCTTTTTATCGAGCAGCAGCACTTCTCCGGAAAGAGGGGGCTGGATCCCGGTCAGTGTCCGGATGAGCGTTGATTTTCCGGACCCGTTCGGCCCTACCAGGCAGACCAGCTCCCCCCGGTTGAGCTGGAGATTGAGGCCTTTTGAAATCTCCCTTGTAATCGTTTTCTGGTTCTGGTACCCGATGGTAAGATTTTTGCAGGTCAATATGGCGGCTCTGCTCATGTGGTAACACCCCTGCCGAATCGTGTCCCCCGCACAATCACCCATATGACAACCGGAGCCCCAAAGAGGGCGGTGATGGCATTCAGCGGCAGCACGAGATCCGTGCCCGGCAGGTGGGAGATGATGTCTGTTGCAAGGGCAATGATCCCGCCGACGATGACACAGGCCGGCACAAGTATCCGGTGGTCGGCGGTGACAAACAGGCTCCGGCAAAAATGGGGGACTGCAACACCAAGGAAACCTATCGGACCGCAGAATGCCGTGACAACGCCGGCCATTACTGCGGTATTGACAATGATTGCGTTCTTGATCTTTTTGTAATCCATTCCCATGCTCACCGCATACTGTTCACCGAGCAGCAGGGCATTGAGCGACTTTGTCAGGAAGAACGACACACCAAAACCGGCCGTCAGGAAGAACGCGAGGACAGGAAGCTGGCTCCACGTGACGCCTGAAAAGCTGCCGAACGTCCAGAATGAATACGAGTGCATGCTGGACTGGTCGGCAAACTGCAGGAGGATGGTGACAATTGCCCCGCTGATGTAGGAAACCATGATGCCGAGGACCAGGATAGTGGTGCTGCTCTGGATTTTTGCAGATATGAGGAGGATCAGGAGCAGGACGGCAAGCGAACCCAGCACGGAAGCAAACGCGATGCTCACATCCCCGAGAAAGCCGAGGCCGGCAAACACGGCACCGATGCCGCAGAATCCTGCCGACATCATCACCAGCGCAACGCCGACGCTGGCACCCGAGCTGATGCCCAGAATAAAGGGGTCTGCCAGAGGATTTCTAAAAAAAGTCTGCATCAGGAGCCCGGATAGGGCGAGCGCCGCCCCTGCAAACACCGCAGTAATCGCTTTTGGGAGTCGCCAGTACCAGAAAATTGTGGCCCAGGTCTCCTTTACCTCGCCTCCGGTAGGTATGGCAAGGAGCGAATCCAGGGGAATATTGACAGACCCGAGCATGATATCGAGGACAAAGAGCACACCCAGAACGCAGAGGGCCAGCGGTATCCCGAAAGTCATTTTTCTGAAACGTTCGATGCAGAGGGCAAGCGCAGGCCCTGCGGTCAGGCTTCTGAACCGTTCGCGCATGCCAATCTCGCCCGGTTTCATGCTGCTTCACCGTACGGAGAGCCGATGTGCCTGTAGTAGTGCAATTCGTGGTCCGGGACAAGCTCGGGATGCAGGATCTTTACAAGATCCTGCAACACGATGTCCGGCCGCAGTACGCCTGACTGCCAGTAGTCGTTTCCGCCAGAAGCGCTCACTCTGGCGTTGTAATGGTAGATGTTGCCGCTTTTGAAAGCACCGAACTTCGCATACCGCGGATCGAGAGCAAGGAGTTCGTTAATATTGTCGCTGTAGCCGATGTTGATCCAGTAATCGGCATCGTGCGCCCTTTCGTACACCACCTCAAAATCAAGGGGCCGTCCTCCCCGTTTGTTGTCGTTCGGCAGGAAATATTCGGCACCGGCATCCCGAAACAGCGTTGCCACGTAGCTGTCCCCGCCCGGCGCGTACCATGTCCCCTGATAATCAATACCGGAAAAGACCGTGGGCTTGTCGACCACGGCCTTCGTTTTTGCAGAAACTGCCGTGTAGTTATTTTTTATCCCGTCAAAGAAATCGTTCGCCTCCCGTTCCCTGTTGTAAAAATACGCTATGAACTTTATCCACTCAGCCCGGGCCAGCGGATGGTTCTCCATCCATTCAGCGGTGACTGCCGGTTTGAGCCCGACCTCCCGCAGTTTGTAATGGCTGTCATATTCCCTGTTCCCGTTTGCCACGCAGAAAACCACATCCGGCTCAAGTTCGATTATCCGCTCCATTTTCAGCATGGTGGTCATTGACTGCGTGCTGCTTCCGATCTCCTCGATGCTGCCCTCCTGCACGAGCCGGCGAATCTCTTCGTCGTACATGAGGACAACGGCATTGTGCCCTTTGACGGTACCTGACTCATTTAGCTGGCTGATCTGCGACAGATGTATCGGCGATAGGGTCACTGCCGCCCGTACAGGTATAAAAAAGACCTGCGCATCCGGATAGCCCGCCGGGATTTCTTCGCCGCGCTGGACGAGCAGGTAGGTAAAATTCTCGTCCGCTCTCCCCCACGGATCATGGATAGAGATCACTTTATATGTCCCGTGGTACTCGATGGAGAAACCCCTGGCATACTCAGGGTAGGATTTGTTGATAAAGAGGGCTTCTTCTCCGGCTGCATTTCCCTGCACCGTGACCAACGATCCGTTCCCGCTGTCATCGACCGTTATCGCCGACAGCCCGACGGCTGCCGCAGCAACAATGACAATCGCAATTATTCCCGTCCATATCTTCTTTTCTGGCAATTCCATGCTCATCACCCCATTCCGTAGAGCATCCCCCGCACCGAATCCGCAAGCCTCCGGCTGTCGAGATCCTCAAGACGAAAATAGGTCGCCTCAAGATCGCCTGCGAGCTTTCTGGCCATGCCGATTCGCGGGTGCCCTTCTTCGGTATCCACCACGACAAACCGGATCCCGGTAGCGACCACTTTTTTTGCGGTATCAGACAACTCCTCCGAGGGATCCTTATGGCCGCCAGAGGAAACGTTCCCCCTGCCGTCCGTAAGCAGGACAACCGTTTTATTCTCCTCCGGCGTTGCGTATCTGCCCCGCGTCAGCATTGTTGCGGCCTCCACGATGCCCTTTGCAAGCGGAGTCGTGCCGCCGGTCGGCAGACTCCGGAGCAGCCTGACCGCTACATCTGTGCTTTTTGTTGGTGGGAGCAGCAGCCGTGCATCTTTCCCCCGGAATACCATCAGACCCACCCGGTCCCTCTTCTGATAGGCATCGGTCAGGAGCGAAAGGATTGCACCCTTGACCGCAACCATCCGTCTTCTCGCTCCCATGGAACCGCTGCCGTCAACCAGGAACAGTATGGTGCGGGCGGTCTTTTTTTCCCTCACCTTCTCCCGTAAATCGGAGATTTTAAGAGAAATCGCCAGATTCTCATTTTTTCTGAACTGCTGGTACGGCGCCGCGGCACGGAGCGATGCATCAAAGGCGATATCGGTTTTATTCTTGCCCGGCAGCCTGTAGGAGATGTAGCGACCGGATCTGTCCGAACATATCAGCCGGTTTCTGCGGCCGCTTTTTTGTCTTCCTGTCGCAATTTTCGACTTTTCATTCAGGTATCCGATGACCTCAAAGGTTGATCCGATGCCAAAAACCGATTCGGCATCGCGTGGCGTCCCGGCCGGATCTGTATCCGCAAAGGATTCCATGGCTCCGTTTTGCTGCGGCTGTTGCGGGTCCGTTTGGTTACCGCCGTTATCCGCGCCGGTGTTTGCGTGCGCATCGCCGTGCGGGCGGTCGCCGCGCTCATCGGTCCCGGAGCGTGGCGGGACAGCCGGGTTTTGGGGAGGGGCTTCCCTTCTCCTGTGTTCAAGAGCAAGCAGTGCTGCCAGCTTAATATCGTCAAAAACGACGCTGTCCCTCTCATCCAGTGCGGCAAGGGCCTTTGCCGTTCTCGCGACCGCAAGATCGCCCCTCTGCCCGGAAATTCCCAGCTCCATGCAGAGGTCTGAAATAAGGTCGAGATGACCGTCGGGAATGCTGACATACTGCAGCCGTTCCTGCGCCTTTGTAATCTTTTCACGAAGAGAAGCGACGCGGTGTTCGTAACCTGCAGAGAATTCTTCAGGAGCGTGTTCAAAAAGCAGCCGATTTCGCACTATTTCAGTCCTCAACTCCTCGTTTTCTATCCTGTCGAGCCATACACAGAGATCAAACCGGTCAAGCACACAGTACGGGAGTTCGCCCTCCGCCGGATCCATCGTTGCGGCAAGGATGAATTTCGTCTCTATTCTTCCTGAAAATCCCTCCCTTTCAATCACGATCCTCCGGGTATCGGATGTGGTCAGGATACTGTGGACCGCTTCTTCACGCAGGAGGTTGATGTCATCGACAAAGAGTATCTGGCGGTTTCCTTCGGCCAGAATTCCCGGCGACATGCGTACGCCCCCCTCGCTGACTGCCGTTTCAATATCAATCGAGCCCAGCAGCCGGTCCTCGGTGACATTCTGCGGGATGGTGCGGATCTCTTTCTGCCCTGAAATTGCCTCTATCGACCTGACCAGTGTGGTCTTTGCCGTCCCCCTGTCCCCGACTATCAGAATGCCGTTGATGTCCTCATTGACGAGAACGCACATGAGGGCTTTTTTTGCATTTTCATGGCCGGATATTGCCGGAAATGGGTATGGTACGTTCATGGGCTGATGTAACTCTCCGCAATCACTGACCTGATCTTTTCAAATTCCATCTGACTCTCTTCAAATGGCCCTTTTCGCATCCTGTGGGGGAGTGAAAGCCTGGCTGCTGTAATGATGTCCTTCTCTTCCACGCTGCTCCTGCCCTCGAGCGCAGCAAAGACAATGGCACTCTTTACGAGCGTCAGGTCGGACCTGTGTCCGTCGACGCCCAGCACGAGAGAAATCTTTACCGCCGTCCTGAGCAGATTCTCGTCAGGCTCGATTTTTACGACCAGATCCTTGGCCCGTTCAATCCGCTGCCTGATCTCCTCCTGCCGTATCTCATATTGTTGACAGAACCCGGCAGGATCCCGCTCGAATGCGAGCCTCCGCTTGATAATCTCCGCCCGCCGCCCCGCATCCTTCTCGCCTTCCACGTCCACGGCAAGGCCGAACCGGTCGAGCAGCTGGGGCCGGAGGTCTCCTTCCTCAGGGTTCATCGTACCGACGAGCATGAAACGGGAGGGATGCGAATAGGAAATGCCCTCACGCTCAACGTAGTTCGTACCCATTGCAGCAGCATCTAAGAGGAGATCGACGATATGGTCGTCAAGGAGGTTGACTTCGTCGACGTACAGGATGTTCCCGTTTGCGAGCGCCAGCACGCCGGGTTCAAATTTTTTCCTGCCCTTCGTGATTGCGTGCTCGATATCCAGGGTGCCTGCCACACGGTCCTCCGTGGCGCTGAGCGGCAGCTCCACCACACGCATCGTTGCAGTGACGGGTTCAAGAACTTCTCCCCGGGCGATTCTCTCCCTGCACGATGTACAGAGAGTTCTCGCATCAAGGAAGTCGCACTGGAAAGCACAGCCCCCGACAACCCGTCTCCGCGGCAGAAGATCGGCGACTGCCCGCACGGCGGTTGATTTTGCCGTGCCTTTTTCCCCCCGTATCAATACGCCGCCAATCGAAGGATAGACGATATTTGCCAGCAGCGCATCCTTCATATCCTCCTGCCCGACGATTGCCGAAAACGGGTACACAGGCTTTTCATCAGTCATGGCCAGACCTCTGGAATCCGTTTTTTACGCACCAGGAACTCAGCCTGATCCAGTTCTCGATGATCGTATGCCGTTCGTCGGTGACCCGATCGAAATTCGGGTGATTTGTAACGTTCACCAATGCAGGCAATGTTTTCATGATGGACAATGCCGTTTTGTTACCGGCAAGCTCGGGGATCAGACCCCATTCTATTTCATCGACGATATGCAGAAGGGCTGAAGTCATTGCGACAACAGAGGGATTCCTTGAAAAATCCCGAAGGTTTTTTACGAAGACATCCCTCTTATTCTCCCCCTCAAGCGACGACGCAGTCTCCCAGTATTTCTTCTCATCGATGCCGAACCTGTCCAGCCGGACGAGCATATCGCGCTGTGAATCCGGAGTCAGATTGGTCTGTCTGGCAAGCGCTTCCGTCGTTGCTTCAATAACGCATCTGCCAATCATTTCACCCAGTTTCGAATGCTTGCCTGCCCATGTAATGACATCCGGGCTGCCCATATTCGAGACGACGCAGATCTGGTCCGTGCCCGATCCGGTGGCAATACCGGTTGAATATCTGCTGGGCGCCATCAGTTGCTGGATAGCGGCTGTTTTTGCTTCCGTTGCAGTCACGATCGCGCGGGTCAGCGCATGGGCCGGCAGATGGGAGTTGATGATGATGATGGTATTGATGGTGCCGCCGACGTAGATCGCCTTCCCGTCTTCCTCGTGCCACGATGCAGGGTCTCCCGCCCTCCCCCCGTTCACCTCAATGCCCGCAGTGACTATCGCGGTGACTTCAAGATCCCGGAAACAGCGGGTGGCGATTGCAGCGTTTTTCATCTTCGCCGCGGTCATCATGGCCGCAACCTTTTCGGGATTGAGCCCCAGCCGTCCGGCATGGATTTTTATATAGGCTTCAATGCTCCCCACTTCGAGATCATGAGAGCAATGCCCCCCGGTGGGTTTGGGCTCGTGGTTGAAAACAGCCTGGAGATTTTCCTGATACCCCCCGTTTACGTATGACGTGGTCATCGAATTTCTGTTTGCAGGCAACCTTGCAACAATCGAGTTGCCACAGCGATAGATCTCCTCGCCGCTGCCGGTTTTATAGATCAGTTTCAGGTCGTTGCTGAAATCTCCGGGAATATTTTCAATCTCTACCAAGGCGTATTGCTCCTGTACAATTTTTCCCAGTGGGCACACTTTGTAAAGTGTACTTGTGTTTACTCAAATTTAATTTTTTTGTTGATGGCTGTCCGGCCTGGCCATTACGGAATGGAGCTTGATATTGTTCCATAGGGGCGGGCATTCTTCCCGCATCGCAGTCGCCCGGAAAGCAAACAAAGTAACGTTGAGTAAATGCAAAATGACTTGTTTTTATCCCGTATTGCCGGCGCGACCGGTAATCGGAAGCGACCCGTAACCCAATGATCGAATCGACCACATAAAAAGTCGGTCGCGCAGGGATCATTCCACGCGCTGTACCGGGGAACCGCATACCCTTCCGGCTCTGGCAGCGTAAAGACGCAAACCGCGTGGCACAGTCTCTCTCGGCTGAAGCGACTCTATGTCACGGGCGCATTTTCGAATATGCTTGAGGCTGCAGTGGACTGGGGGGCATCGCCTCCCCCGCGAGGCGATAGCGGGGGGAAACCGTGCATAGGAGCGGAACGCACCGAGCGGCCCGTTCTCCCCTGCAGACGTCCATGCAGCCTGTGTTTTTCAGATGAGGGCGATGATGGCCGTCGCCAAAACGCTGCTTTTCTGTCTCGCCCCTCCATATGGCAACCTCTTCTTCAACCGGCGATACCTCCCGCTCGATCGATCCTGTCCTTTAGCGCATCAGGGCCCCAAACCAGGAAGATCCCCGTCATCCGCGGGGCCGAAACGTCCGGGAAGGGCACCGCCCGGCATCACGGTCTGCGGCGACAGGGCCGTTGATGCTGCATTCCCCTTCCGTCTCCGTCTTCTTCGTATAGAAGGCGCAGTCGCTGCAGGTCGGCATACAATCTTCTTTCCCGCTCGGGAGATATAGGTTGTGCAGGCCGGGCCGCGCCCGCCGGTCATGCCGGGCGGCACCCCGGTTCCGGAAGCCGACGCTGTGATGGGGCATATCTCTGCCGACTATCGATCAAGCCGAACCCCAGACGCCGCTACGCTCCCCTGCCCTCGCACTACGCTTCGGAAACGGGGGCATCTCCCGGCGGCTCTCTGCGGAGGAGCTTCTCCCGGGCGGCATTGGCCAGGTCTCTGGTTACCAGGAGGAGGAGCGTATCTTCGGCCTCGATGACGGTGCTGCCGCACGGGACAAAACGTTCGTTCCCTTTCTCTATCAGGATGATCAGGACGCCTTCCGGCAGATCGAGGTCCACGACCTGCTTGCCGACCGCCGAAGCGCCGGGCGGTATGGCGAGCTCGACAAGCTCGCCCGGAGTATCGGGATTCACTTCGAAATCCCGGGACAGCCTGCGCGGCTCTTCGAGAGGGGCGGCGAGGCCGAGCCACCGGGCGATGGAGGGGATCGACGTCCCGTGGACGAGCGCCGAGACGATGACGATGAAGAAGACGAGGTTGAAGATCGCCTCCGCGTTCGGCACGCCCGCAACAAGGGGGTAGGTCGCCAGGATGATCGGCACCGCACCCCTCAGACCCGTCCAGGAGACGAGGGCCTTCTCGTTCATCGGCATCTTCCAGGGAAGCAGCGTGATCAGGACGGCAGCCGGCCGTGCAACCAGGATCAGGAAGAAGGCGGCAAGGAGGCCGGGCACGATCACCGGTACGAGCTGAGAGGGGAAGACGAGCAGGCCGAGCGCAAGGAACATCACGATCTGCATCAGCCAGGCAATCCCGTCGTGGAACCGGATCAGGCTCTTTTTGTGAACGATGATACTGTTGCCTATGACAAGCCCGGTGATATAGACCGCAAGGAACCCGTTTCCCCCGACGGTGGCGGTCAGCCCGTAGGTCAACAGCACCATGGCGAGCGTGAGCACCGGGTAGAGCCCCTCGAACTCCAGTTTGAGCCGGTTGATCAGCAGGACGCTGGCCTTCCCCATCCCGTAGCCGAAGAGGCCGCCGACTGCCATCTGCTGCACGAAGATCGGAACGAGGGCGACCAGCGGCATGTCGGGGGTCATGATCACGCCGATGACGCCGGTGGTGAGCAGGACCGCCATGGGGTCGTTGCTTCCCGATTCCAGCTCGAGGAACGGCCGCAGGTTTCCCCGCAGGCGAGATTTTGCCCTTCGCAGGACCGAAAAGACCGCCGCTGCATCAGTGGACGAGACGACCGCGCCGAGGAGGAGACCTGTGAGCGGGGGAAGACCAAAGGCCAGGACGGCAAACGCGCCGACCAGGACTGCGGTCAGAACAACGCCGATCGTCGCGAGGGCGATCCCCGGCCAGAGGACAGGCCGGATCTGCTCCCACCGGGTATCCAGGCCGCCGGAGAAGAGGATGTAGGCAAGCGCGATGATCCCGATGATCTGCGCAATCATCGGTTCATCGAACGGGATGCCGCCCGGGCCTTCGGAACCCGCGAGCATCCCGACGACAAGGAAGATGAGGAGCGCGGGAACGCCGAGCCGCTCCGAGAATTTGTTTGCAATGATGCTGATTAAGAAGAGCAGCGCCACGACGAGAAACAGGAGCTCGAGGGTGAGCATCATTAAAAGTATGATCTATACCAGAAATGCCTTAAGGGTTGGCTGTCTGCTGTGCCGGCGGGCGCAAAGAACCGGGACCGGGGATCAACCATCCAGAACCGGAGCCGCGGGCGGAATGCGTGTTTTCCTATGCAGATCGAGCCTTTTTCTGAGATAGAAGGCTCTCGCTCCTCGATCCGGTGCACGGCTTCCCACCGGCGCTCACGTCCGGGGGAGGGAGGAGATCCCCTCCCCGGGGCGGGAGCGATTGTTCCTTCGGTCCGCCGGAAGGGGAGAACCAGAGGAGAAAGCCGGATACCGGATATCTGCAGAGATCCAGGGATTTTTACAGCTCTGCTTGCGCCGCCGTCACCCTTCATCTCAGAGCATTTTGCGTTACGTTTCCTCCGGGCTCGGGATCAATCCTCTTTCACGCAGCAGTGCCTGGTCGTCTCCGGGGATGTACCCGAAGATTCTGGGTTGTTTTCCAACCGTCCGGACAAAATATATGACGTCGAAATCGATCTCTTCTTCGCTGCCGCCCTTCTTCCGGTAGCGTGCTTCCCGGTGTACGCGTGTGATCAGGTGGGAGTCGTCCAGGGGAGTAACCGTGAGCGATACGACCCTCATGGATTTCGTTCCGATGCTCCTGTAGAATGCATACCCCGCCGGGATCTGAGCGCGTAACTGCTCGTCGTTCTTCCCGCAGAGAACGCCGTTTGGGTCTGCCGCAATGAAACAGTCGGCAAACGCTCCTGCCGCAGCCTCAACGTCGACCTCAGGAGGATCCGCAAGGGCGTTGTTGAAGCCCGCCGCGTACGCGGCAAAGAACTCTTCCGTCATGCTCAAACGCGCATCGAGATCCATAGTGCGCTGAGCAGCGTTGCGGGCCTTATAACTCATTGTCTCCTGCCCTCACGGCTGTTGCCGGGATCGTCGGGGGAAAATACCGGAGTGAAGGGGATATCCGGTTCATCCGGCTCCATAGATGAGCCGGTTTGAGTGAACAAACCGCAACACATATATTGTCAACCATGTAATGTTGATGTATGCCTCTCCCCCTGAACGACCGGCAGTTTGCGTTCTGGAGGCTCCGCAGAAGCGGTCTTCCCAATATCCAGATCGCAGACCTCTTCAGCATATCCCGCCAGGCGGTCTCAAAGGCCCTCCTTTCAATGGACAGGAAGGTCGAGGAGATCCTCCTTGAGATGGCGCACGCCAGCCAGATCGAAGCAAAGAAGGTGAACGCGGAGAAAGGGGTGCTCTTCGGCCGATCCGTCCCGCTCAACGTGGATGCGATCGTCTTTGTCTCCGAAAAGCACGGCGTACAGGTCTGGTACGAGCATGAAGGGGACTGCGGGGCGTGCCCCCGGTATGCCCGGTGCATCGAGCTCCTCTGGGACTATGCCGGCGAGATGGGGATCGTGCTGGCAAAGACCGACGATCCGACACGGATGGCGGGCGAACTGTTTGCGAAATTAAAGGAGGTTGCATGACCATGCCCCTTGCGGATACGATACGGGCGTACCTGGGCTGGTGCCCTGCGGCCGGATCGATGCAGGCGAACCCGGCGCTGCACCTGGGAGCCGGAACGGCGGACGCATCGGGCGGGCGAGATGGAATTCCTGAGATCGATCCCGGCTGGTGGAAGCGCTACCATAACCAGCTGCTGGTCATGGCGGTGAACATGTCGCTTGCGGCGGCGTTCTTTCTCCTGATCGAGGACGCTTCGGGGTATTCGACTGCGTTGAGAGGTATCGCCGTGGGGACCGGAGTGAGCCTCGGACTCCTGCTCAGCCTCCGGAAGCTGTATGCGCGTATCGCCGCCGGTGAGTTCGTCGGGGCCCGCCGAACCAGGAGACAGCGCATCGCCCGGTATATAGCGGTGCCCGCGCTGTCCCTCGCGGTCATCGGCATCGTGGTGTATTTTGCCCTGAACGGCATGTGCGACACGATCCTCGCGCTGATGCTGGGTGTGAGCCTCTACAGCTGGGCAGCGTATGGCTTCACGCTCCTCTGGGAGCGGCAGCACCGGACAGCGGTGCACGCGTGGTGAGAGGC
>JAHKLN010000098.1 GCA_020854755.1 Methanomicrobiaceae archaeon
GCGCCCCGTTCTTCTGCGCCTGGTCGACGATCCCCTTCTTGTCGGTGGGATAGTCGATCCCCTTGAGGTACTTCTGCACCTCGGCAGCGCTGACAGCCGTTGCGGTACTCACGGACGCCTCGCCGCCCATATGAGCGACCCGCTCCCGGGTCTCCCGGGATGCGGCCTGGAGCCCCCGCTCCTCGTGCGGCGCTTCGCCGCCCATTTTAGCAACCCTCTCACGGGTCTCCTCGCTCGCAGCTGCCAGTCCGCGCTGCCCCTCCGACGCGGCAGCGGTCGGCTCGGCCATCGACTCGCCCATCGCCTTGCTGATATCGATTGGAGAGTTGTAACTCCTCTCGGGGAGGCCACGCAGGGTGTCGATGATCGACTGGTCGGCATTATTCTCCTGTGCCTTTGCGATCAGATCCTGCCTGTTTGCAGGAAATTTGACTCCTGAAAGAGACTTCTCAACCATTGCCGGGCTTGCTCTTTGCATTTGTTTTGCCATTCGTGCCACCTCCCGTCACGAAAGCCCCAGATAGATCGATTATTATATAATATTTATTATAATTATGGTTCCGTTTGCGCATGGCACTCCAATCCTTCGTTGGTTCTCGCAGAATGCGGCAAATCGCCTGTCTTCAGCAGTCGATCATGAGGTCATCCAGAAGTCTTCGGGGTCCGGAGATCCGGTTGCATACAGGCAGTAATCAATACTCTGCTCCCGATATGCCTCATGATTCCACAAAATCCCGGATCCGGTACAGCCCCGGCTATCGCGAGGCGAGGGGGTCCTGGGTCTCCCCTTTGAATTGGGATATCCTATAATACGCTCATGAGGCCGTTTTACGGCTACAGACGCAACCGTTGAAAATTCTTGAGCGGATAGTGATATCCCGGGTCCGGTTTTCTCTGTTCGTCCCGGTGTAGTGGACCGCAGGAAGCATCCCAACGGGGGAGGGATTTTTGGGGAGGGGGAGACCTCCTCCCCGGTCCCCCCTGGCGATTGCCCCCGGTCCTGCGGAGCGGGAGAACCGGAGGAGAAAACCGAACCCGGAGGAGCTGCACGACACTCGAGGATTATCATCAGTTGCGCCCGTGGCCAGAAGGGCTTCATGCGGCCTCCGGATTGAGTCCGGCCTCACCGGGAATGGACATGGCTGCAGGAAAAGGCGAGCGAACCGTCCCGGCATCCGCATCCGCCGGCATGCAGAGCACCGGGCAACGCCCAGCAGCATCTTCGGCCGTCCCGTCAGATCACGATAATGACGGCATAAAAGGCATATTCTTTCGCCGATCTCCTCGCAGTCATGGAGGGGGGTGCCGCTGCCGTCATCGAGCGCACCGGATGAAGGGCTTTCGCCCTGCGCTGTGGGGCGGAGCGCGCGGAGGGGAAAAGCCCGGCAGAAAGTCGCGGGAACGGGAGGCAAGCTGCCCCTCCCACCCTGCGCCTGCGCCGGCATGCCGGAAGGATAGCCCGAATCCCGGATTTTTGAGAGCCTGCACGGAGACTGCCGGAAGGGATACTCTTATGGTTCTGCTCAACTATCCTCTGTTGATGCCGTCCGATTCTGGTGGTATACCATGGGCACGAAGGACATCAATATCAGCATTAAAGAGCTCGAGACCGAGCTCGGTCAGATCAGAGATCTGAAATTTTCAGTGGGCAGGCTTGTGCAGGAGTCATGGACCGAACCGCAAGGGCCCACCCCGTTTCCGTCGATCACCGCGCTCCGGGGATGGGATATGACCCTCCTGAAACGCTACAGGCCTTTCTATATGCCATTCTGCGACCTCTGCTGTCTCTGCACCTTCGGCAAGTGCGATCTCACCGGGGACAAGAAAGGCGCGTGCGGCATCACCATGTCTGGCCAGCAATCGCGCATTGTCCTCCTCGCCGCCTGTATCGGGGCCGCCACCCATACCAGTCATGCGCGCGAACTGGTCACCCACCTCATCTCCGAGTTCGGGGAAGACGAGCCGCTCGATCCCGGCGGCCTGAGCATCGAGGTCGAGGCGCCGAACATCCGCCTGGTCTGCGGTGTGAAGCCGGAGACGCTCGGCGATCTCGAGCAGGTGCTCGACTACGCGGAAGAGCAGATCAACGCGCTTCTCGCCTCGACCCACACCGGGCAGGAAGGCAATCCCCTCGACCTCGAATCCAAGGTGCTCCATGCGGGCATGATCGACCATGTCTCCATGGAGGTGGCGGACATCGCCCAGATCTCCGCATACCGGCTGCCGAAAGCGGATCCTGAGGCGGCTCTGGTCGACATCGGATTCGGCGCCGTGGACACCGAAAAACCGGTCATCCTGGTCATCGGGCACAACGTCCCTCCGGCGGTCGAGATCATGGACTTCATGCAGGACAACGACCTTGCAGGCGATATCGAAGTGACCGGCATCTGCTGCACCGCGATCGATATGTCCCGCTACTCCCCGAGAGCAAAGATCATCGGCCCGATCTCCTGGCAGATCCGGTACATCAGAAGCGGGATACCGGACATCATCGTCGTGGATGAACAGTGCATCCGCACCGACGTCCTCGACGAGGCGCGGCTGCAGAAGATTCCGGTCATCGCGACGAGCGAGAAGAACTGCCTCGGCCTCCCCGACCGTACCCGGGATCCGGCAGATGCGATCGTCGCTGACTTCATAAACGGCAGCGCCGACGGCGCCTTCATCCTCGATCCCGAGAAGGTCGGCGAGATTGCCGTCAGGACGGCGATGCAGATCGCACCTCACCGGAAACGGCAAAAAGTCCCGCGATCGCTTGAGGAGGGGATCGAAGAGGCGAAAAAGTGCACGCAGTGCAGGCTCTGCCGGCGGGCCTGCCCGAACGACCTCCATATCCCGGACGCCATCAAGGCATTCGCACGGGGCGATCCCGGGATGCTCTCCGACATCTACGATTCCTGTGTCGGGTGCATCCGGTGCGAGCAGGCATGCCAGCAGGATATCAAGATCCACTCCCTCATCACCCTCGCGGCCGAAGGGAAACTCAGGGACGAGTCATTCAAGCTCAGGGCAGGACGCGGCGCCATACAGGATATCGAGATCCGGCAGGTGGGAGGGCCGATCGTGCTCGGCGAGATACCCGGGATCGTCGCGTTCGTCGGGTGCGCCAACTATCCGGGCGGGGGGCAGGAGCTCGCCGAGATGGCGATAGAGTTTGCGAACCGGCGGTACATCGTCTGCACCTCCGGGTGCGCCGCCATGACGATCGGCATGTACCGAAACGAGGACGGCAAGTCGCCCTACGAGATATATCCCGGGAACTTCGAGGCGGGCGGGATTGTGAACGTCGGGTCCTGCGTTTCAAACGCCCATATATCAGGAGCCGCGATCAAGATCGCGAGCGTCTTTGCGCGCAGGAACCTCAGGGGGAACTACCAGGAGATCGCCGACTATGTGCACAACCGCGTCGGCGCGGTGGGGGTGGCCTGGGGCGCGATGTCGCAGAAGGCGGCATCGATCGCCTCCGGGTTCTGGCGGCTCGGCATCCCGGTCATCGTCGGGCCGCACGGCACCAAGTACCGGCGGATGCTCCTCGGGCGGTCAGACCACGAGGAGGACTGGTACGTCTACGACGCCCGGACGGGCGAGGAGGTCTACGTGGGACCGGTGCCGGAGCACCTCTTCGTCGCCGCCGAGACGAAGGAGGAGGCGATGGTGATGATCGCCAAGCTCTGCATGCGCCCGAACGACACATCACGGGGGCGGGCGCTGAAACTGACGCACTACATCGACCTCCACCGCCGCCTCATCGGCGCCATGCCCGGAGACATCCACCGGTTCGTCAGGACGGGCGCCGACATCCCGATCACCATGAAAGAGGAGATTCTGCGCATACTGGATGAGAAAGGCTGGAAAGAGACGGTGATCCCGGATCCGACCCTCATTGCAAGGCAGAAGACGGAGCAGCAGCCATGAGCCCGGAGAGCTGGCTTACCGCGGAGGTGGCGGGCCCGAAGAAGGCCTCGGTCATCACCAAACCGGAGATCGCCGACGCGATGATCAAGCGGGCGAAGCGGCCGGTGCTCGTTGTCGGGAACATCGCAACGGAGATCGACCTTGAGGATCGGAAACTCATTGATTACCTCATTGATCTGGCAAAAAGGTGCCAGATCAAGGTGGTTGCGACCGCCCACACGAACGCCGCGTTTTTGGAGCGGGATTTTGCGCCCGATGCAGTGATGTCGGCGGTGGATATCGCGAACCGGCTCGCGGATCCTGACTGGAAGGGGGTCGACGGGGAGGGGGCGCACGACCTTGCCATCTTCGTCGGCCTCCCGTACCAGATGGCATGGACGATCCTCTCCGGCCTGAAGCACTTCGCACCGCATCTCAAGACGATCAGCCTGGACAACGTATACCAGCCGAACGCAAGGTGGTCGTTTTCAAATATATCGATCAAAGACTGGATCATGAACTTAAAGAGTATCATCGGGAACCAGGAGACGTAGTGGAGTATGTTTGAGGGAATTCCGGCCGACGTCGGGCTCGTCCACGAAGGCGAACGCATCCGGAGGAACGACATGCAGGTCGAGCTCGGCGGGCCGCAGGTGAACGAGAAGTTCGAGCTCGTCAGGCTGAAACCTCCGGAGGATATCGAGCAGGGGGCAATCCATATCATCGGTCCGGATCTCGCCGATCTCGAGGAGGGGAAGAGCTACCCGTTCGGGATCCTGGTCGAGATCGCGGGATCCGAGCTTGAGGAGAATCTGGAAGGGGTGATCGAGCGGCGCATCCATGAGTACTGCAACTACATCGAGGGGCTCATGCACCTCAACCAGCGCTACGACATCTGGATCCGCATCTCAAAGAAGTCGTTCAAAAAAGGCTTCACCTCGCTTCGCTACATCGGGCAGGTGATGCAGGAGCTCTTCAAAAACGAGCTCCCGATCATCGAGACGATCCAGATCACCTTCTTCACCGACCCGGAACGGGTAGGCGAACAGTACAAGGAGGCTCTTTCGATCTACGAGGCCCGCGACGCGAGAGCCCGCGGGCTCACCGACGAGGACGTGGAGGTCTTCTACGGGTGCGCGCTCTGTCAGTCGTTCGCGCCGACCCACGTCTGCGTCGTCACGCCGCAGCGGTATGCAAACTGCGGCGCGATCAGCTGGTTCGACGGCCGGGCCGCAGCCCGGATCGATCCCAAAGGCCCGATCTTTCCCATCGAGAAGGGCGAATGCGTAGATTCGCTCCTCGGCGAGTATACCGGCGTCAACGAGAGCGCCAAGGAGCGATCCATGGGTGAGGTCGACCGGGTATACCTCTACTCGGGGTTTGGTTACCCGCACACCTCGTGCGGCTGCTTCGAGGGAATCGCCTTCTACATCCCGGAAGTCGAGGGCTACGGGATCGTCCACCGCGGTTTCCGCGATCTTGCGGTGAACGGCCTTCCCTTCTCGACGATGGCCGATTCGACCGCCGGCGGCCGCCAGATCGACGGCTTCCACGGCATCTCGATCGAGTACATGCGATCGCAGAAGTTCATGCAGGGCGACGGCGGGTACGAGGCGGTCGTCTGGATACCCAAAGAGATCAAGGACCGACTCGCCGACTACATCCCCGCACCGATCTACGAGGCGATCGCAACAGAAGACGACGCGACGACAATCGATGACCTGAAGGCGTTCCTTCTGGCGCACAATCACCCGGTGGTGCAGCGCTGGGCGGAGGAAGAGGAGGTAAAAGAGCCTTCACGCATGCCGGTGCTCACCGCAGGCGAGATCCCGATCACGACCGGCGGATTCAGGATCCTCCTGAAAAATGCCCGTGTCTATGCAGACAAGGTCATCATACAGCCGGTACAGCCGAAAAAACCGGGCAGGGGTGAATCCTCATGAACGAGAAAGAGAAGATCAGGGCGGGTCCGGGACTCGGGCCGCGCCTCCTTGCCCTCCTCTCCGGCGTGGATCGCCTTGAGCTCGAGCACTTCGAGATGGAGATCGGCGACCTTGAGATCTTCGTGCCGGTAGGGTTCGGGGAACGACCCGCACCAGCCGCCCCGGTGCAGCCGGTACGGCCGACGGAGCTGATCCGGGAAGGGTTCAGCCCGGCTGCCGGGACCTATCCCGGGGTGATCCGGGAGGTGACGCTCGGTGCCGCAAAGAAGGACGGGGGGAGCAGGGGGAGCACCGTCGTCATCGGCGGATCGACGGCACCTGCATTCTCCTCTCCGGATCGCCTCCCGCCCCACCCGCCGCCGATTGCGATGGACGTCTTTGACATGGACATCTCCCTTCCAAAGGCGCTGAAAGCGGCCGTCGCCGACGTGGTGAACGACCCGGCGGAATGGGCGAGGATGAACGTGGACCGGTTCGGCGCCGAGCTGGTGACCGTGCATTTGATGAGCACCGATCCCCTCATCGCGGACCGTTCGCCCCGGGAGGCGGCGGACACGGTGGAGGAGGTGCTCCAGGCAGTCGACGTCCCGCTCATCGTCGGGGGATGCGGGGATCCGAAGAAGGACGCCGAAGTCTTTACGGAGGTTGCGGAACGGGCGAGCGGCGAGCGGCTGCTGATCAACTCGGTCACTCTGGATATGGCTGAGGCAAAGACCCTCGAGGGAGTCGCGGCGGCGGCACGGGATCACGGGCACGTGCTCCTTGCCTTCACCGGGCTCGAACTGAACAGCGCAAAGGAGCTCAACCGGCGGCTCTACGAGTTCCTCCCTCCGGAAGACGTCGTCATGGATCTGACGACCGTTGCGCTCGGGTACGGGCTTGAGTACTCCTTCACCATCCACGAACGCGCACGTCTCGCCGCCCTGATGGGGGATGCCGAACTCCAGCACCCGACCATATCTGCATCCACAAACGCCTGGGCGGCCCGGGAGGCATGGCTGAATATGGATCCCGTCTACGGGCCGCGGGAGATCCGGGGGCCGGTCTGGGAGACCTGCAACGCCCTCATCCTCCTCCTGGCCGGGGTGGATATCTTCATGATGATGCACCCTGCGGCCGTCCGGACGATGCGTGACATCAGAACATGGCTGATGCAGCCGGATACAGCGGGCTCGCCCCGGTATGACTGGGCGAGCACGAGGATTTAGGGAGGTGACGGTGGTGGCCGGCAAACAGCAGAAGAAAAGTATCAAGGAGATCAGCCCGATCGATGTCTACAAACTCCTCCCGAAGACGAACTGCCGGGAGTGCGGCGAGGCGAACTGCATGGCCTTTGCAACCAAACTCGTCAACGGCGAGTACACCATCCCGGACTGCCCGCCGCTCAGAACAGACGAGTACAGCCACCTGCTGCAGGAGCTCGGCGATCTCCTCGCACCCCCGGTGAAAGCGGTCACGATAGGGACGGGAGAGCGTGCGGCGATCATCGGCGGAAAGTACGTCCTCTACCGCCACGACTTCACCTACCACAATCCCACGCCGATCGCCGTCGATGTGACCGACGGCATGCCGGAGCAGGAGCTTGTTGAGCGGATTAAGGCGATCGAAGGGTTCTCGTACCAGTATATCGGCCGGACGCTCACGCTCGATGCGGTTGCGATCCGCTCGACGTCGGGCGATCCCGGGAGGTTCGCGGCAGCGGTGAGAACGGCGGCAGCGGTCACGGAGCATCCCCTGATCCTCTGCACCCTCGATCCCGCGGTGATGGAGGCAGGGTTATCCGAGGCAGCGGATCGCCGGCCGCTCCTCTATGCGGCGACGGAAGGGAACTGGCAGGAGATGGCGGAGCTTTCGCTCAGGTTCGGCGCTCCGCTGGTCGCCTCGGCGCCGGGCGATCTCGCGCTCCTCCGATCGCTTGCCGCTACCCTGACCGAATACGGCATCAGCGATATCGTGCTCGATCCGGGGACGTTTCCGGATGCGGGATTTGCCGGGAGCATCATGGCCTTCACCATGCTCCGGAACGCGGCGTGTGCATCCCATGACGAACTCGCCGGGTTTCCCCTCCTCGGCACCCCCATCGCCGCATGGGCGGGCGAGGAGCTCTCGCGGGAGGCGGTCCAGTGGAAGGAGACCTATATGGCGGCGATGCTCCTCTCCCGGCACGCCGACCTCCTCATCATGCACAGCATGGAAGGGTGGGCGCTCCTCCCGCAGCTGATCTGGCGGTTCAACATCTATACGGACCCGCGAAAACCGGTCTCCGTGGATCCCGGGGTGCGGACCTTCGGGAGCCCTGACGGGCAGTCGCCCCTGCTCATCACCACGAACTACGCACTCACGTACTTCACGGTCGAGGCCGACATCAAGTCCGCCCACCTGGACTGCTACCTGATCGTGGCCGATACCAGCGGCATCAGCGTCGAGAGCGCCGTCGCCGGGCGGTACCTGACCGCCGAGTCGATGGCGGAGGCGCTGCGTGAGAACAACGCAGAAGCGCTCGTCGATCACCGCTACCTCATCATCCCCGGGCTTGCTGCACGGCTGAGCGGCGAGACTGAGGAGGCCAGCGGCTGGCGCGTGCTCGTCGGCCCGAAGGACTCTTCAGGGCTCGCGCGGTTCATCGGAGAGCGCTGGCCGCCGAAGGACGAAGAATGACGCAAGAGGTTACGGTCGTCTTTCATCCGCTCAACAAAGTCGTCTCCGTCCCCCGGGGGACGAACCTCCTCGCCGCCTTCCGGGAGGCGGGTGTGCAGATCGAGAGTATCTGCGGAGGAAAGGGAGAGTGCGGGAAGTGCAGGGTGATCATCGATAAGGGGGAGTATGCAGAGCGGGCGCACACCCACAAAAAGCACCTGACCGAGAAAGAGAGGGCTCTCGGCTACCGCCTGGCCTGTGAGATTTCGGTCACCGGAAATCTGGAGGTGACCGTTCCGGTCGAGAGCCGGATAGAGCGCCCGCAGATCCTGATCGGGCTCGGGATGGGGCAGGATGCGGGCGAGATCAACCCTTCGGTCGTCATCTACCCCCTGCAGATCTCGGCGGATCCGGGCCTCCCGTTCTCCGGCAGGTCGATCCGCCTCTCCGGATACCGCGGGCCGCGCCCCCAGATCCCGGATGCGATCTATCGGAAGATTCAGGCATCCGAAGCCCCGTTGAAGGCGATACTGACGCATACCAACGGGTATCCGGAGATCATCGACGCCGCCGGGGAGGACGACGTCCCGACCGTCTACGGCATCGCGCTCGATCTCGGCACGACGACCGTCGTGGGCACGCTGATCGATCTGGCCACGGGGTGTGTGCTCGCACAGGACGCAACCCTGAACCGGCAGATCACCTACGGCGAGGAGGTGATCACGCGCATAGCATTTGGCCGGAGACCGGAAGGGCTGGCACTCCTCCAGCAGGCGGCGGTCGAGAGCATCAACCGGGTCGTGGAGAGCATCACGGCATCGGCGGGAATTAGGCCTGCCGATGCCGTCGAGTGCTGCATCGGCGGCAACACGGTGATGAACCATCTGCTCACCGGTACCGATCCCGGGTACCTGGAACTGGCCGATGCGGACGTATCGCGCCGGCCGTTCATCCGCAAAGCCCGCGCTCTCGGGATCGGTCTGCACCCCGAAGCCTACTGCTACTGTCTGCCGAATGTAAGCCGGTTCGTCGGCGGGGATGCCGTGGGCGACGTCCTCACCTCCGGCCTGCACCTGCAGCCCGAGATCTCGCTGCTGATCGACCTGGGAACAAACGGCGAGATCATCATCGGCAACCGGGACTGGATCGCATCGGCGTCCTGTGCATCGGGTCCGGCGTTCGAGGGTGCCGGGATCAGTGCGGGGATGCGGGCGATGCGCGGGGCGATCGAGCGCGTGGAGATCGATCCCGATACCGGCGAGGCCTCCGTGCAGGTGATCGGCGGCACGCTGCCCCGGGGCATCTGCGGGTCAGGACTGATCGATGCCGTCACCGGCATGTTCCGGGCGGGGATCCTCGACTTCAAGGGCTACCTGAATACGCATCCGCTGGTGCGCGACGGTCATGCGGGTGCGGAGTACGTGCTGGTGCCGGCGGAGGCGACCGCGACCGGGCGCGACATCGTCATCACCCAGCAGGATATGGACTACTTCATGGACTCGAAGGCCGCGCTCTGCGGGGCGATCGGCGTTCTCCTGAAGAAGTACCGTCTGACGGTCGCCGATATCAGGCACGTCTACCTTGCGGGGGCATTCGGGGCGTTTGCCGATCTGCAAAATGCGGTGGCGTTCGGCATCATCCCCTCGTTCCCGAATGCCGAGACCCACTCTCTCGGGAACGGGTCCCTCTCCGGGGCTTATGCGGCGCTCATGTCGCTTGAGAAACGCGCAGAGGCCGAAAAGATCGCCGAAATGCTGGTCTATATCGATCTTTTGGTCGATGTGGACTTTATCGAGGAGTACACCGCAGCGCTCTTCATCCCGGGAAAGAAGGCGTACTTCCCTGACATCGAGGCGTGACGGTGGTCCGGGAAATCATTATCTGACTCCGGGGAAAAAACCACCTTCATAGCAGGAGTGCATCGAATCCGGAGAGGTTCATCGTGAAGATTGCTGTTTCAGGCAAAGGAGGCGTCGGCAAGACATTCATCGCCGGCACGCTCGCATGGCTGTTTGCACAGGACGGGCATCAGGTGATCGCGATCGATGCGGACAGTTCCCCAAACCTTGCCCTGACGCTCGGGCTGACACCGGACGAAGCGGAGCGGATCCAGCCGATCGCAGAGAATACCGAGCTCATCAGGCTCAAGACCGGCACCGATTACCCGGGGGTGTACAACCTCACGTTCACGGTCGACGATATCATCGAGAAGTACGCGCTGCCGACACCGGCGGGCGCCCACCTGCTGGTGATGGGGAGCGTCGCATCCATGGGCTCGGGGTGCACCTGCCAGGCGAACGCACTGGTCCGGGCCCTCCTCCGCCATCTGGTCGTGAAGCGGGATGAAGAGGTGATCATCGATCTCGAGGCGGGCGTCGAGCATCTCGGGCGCGGGACCGCGGACCGTGTCGATATCATGCTCATCGTCTCCGACGCAAACGAAAAGTCCCTCCGGACGGCAAAGCGGATCGCCGAACTCTCGGCCGGTGCCGGGCCGAAGAGCGTGTATCTGGTGGGGAATATGATCGAGGACGCCGGGCAGGAGGAGCGCCTCGCCCGGTTTGCCGGCAGCCACGGCCTCGCCCTGCTCGGGTGCGTGCCGTTCGACCGGGGCGTGCGCGACGCCGGAATAGAGGGAAAGACGGTCTTTTTTGGGGCTGATGGGGGGGCGCTCCGGTCGGTCCGGGCGCTCCGTGAAAAGATTATCAACGCAGCCAATGAGGCGCGTGAGGAGATACCATGAAGACGCTGGTGACTATGGGGCGGGGGGGCACGGGAAAGACGAGTTTTGTGGCGCTGACGGCAAAGCACTTCATCGAAACGGAGCAGGTGCCGCTCCTCCTGGTGGATCTGGATCCGGATCAGAGCCTTGCCGAGATGGTGGGGGTCGATCTGTATGCATCCGGCGTGAAGACGATAGCGGATCTGATCACCGATACCTTCATCGAGAAGGGCGGGACGACCGCAGGCGTTGCGCCGACGGAGCGGATCGAGAGCCATATCTGGGAAGAAGGGCTGTATGAGGGAGATTCGTTCGATCTCATCGCGGTCGGCACGAAGTGGGTCGAGGGGTGCTACTGCCTCCCCGACGCCGCCCTGAAGGGTGCGCTCGGCACCATCGTCAAGAACTACCGGTACGTGCTGATCGACTCCCCTGCAGGGCTCGAGCACCTGAACCGGAAGGTGACGACCCGTGTCGACGATATCTTCGATATCATCGGCCCTTCCAGCAAATCGTTCGAACACGTCCGGCGTGCCTACCGGATCATCGGGGAGGTCGGGATCGACGCGGGCCGGTTCTTCATCGTCGGCGGCTACCTCTTCCCTGAGTCGGAGGAGGAGCGTGCACGCACGACGCTGCCGCACGAGTACCTGGGAAAGATCGCACAGGATCCGATCGTGCAGGAGCACGTCCTCTCCGGCAGATCGCTGCTGGATATCCAAAAGGACGCTCCGGGCTACCGCTCGGTGAAGGCAATTCTGGAGAGGGCCGGGTACTGACCCGGGCTTTCGGGTGCTGCCGGCGGGACACCGGGAACGTCTGTTCCTGCGTTCCGGCATCCCGCCGAGGCGTTCCTCCCTCTCCCCTTCCTGCTCCGGTTTTGGGGCGTCCGGAGGCGTGCGGGAGAGAGTGCGCCCCGTATCCGCGATAGGGAAGACGACGGCGTATGGCGCGGCAGGGCCGGAATGCTCCCGGGAGCGGATGCCAGTGTGCCCGATGGAGCGCAGGGCGGCGGCCTGAAAAGATGTTGCATCTGACGGTTCCCGACCGGCGGATGCGGCCACCGCAAATCTATAACTGATCCGAACGCGAGATCTATGCAACGCGATACAATGCCTGGAAACGTGCTGCCGACCATACGGGAACCTCATGTTCCGCCTGCGCTGATGTGTGGAACGGGGGGTTGTCGCCGCTCCCGATGCCCATGACGCCCACGGATCTGCATGCGCTCAGTATCATCACCGACAATCTGGCAGGTGTACTCAAGGATGTCGCCACGGTGATGGCAGCGCATGGCGCAAATATCCAGATGATCCAGCAGTCCATCATCTGCACCGGTCACTGTATCGGGAAGGCGTATCTGTACTTTGAGTTCGAGGACTGCGACGATCACGGCAGGCTCATCTCAGATCTGCTGCAGATACCGTCGGTCCACACTGTCAATATCTATCAGCCGTTCTCACGCATCTTCGGCTCCCGGGTGATCATCATCGGCGGGGGGGCGCAGGTGGCGCAGGTGGCGATGGGCGCGGTGAACGAGGCGGACCGGCATAACATCAGGGGAGAGCGGATCTCGGTGGATACCATTCCGCTCGTAGGGGAGCAGGATCTGGCGCTTGCCGTCGATGCAGTGGCGAGGCTGCCCCGGGCTTCGATCCTGGTGCTTGCGGGATCGATCATGGGCGGTGAGGTCTCGAAGGCCGTCGATCGCGTGCGCGAGGCGGGCATTCCGGTCATTGCCCTGAGGATGGCGGGAAGCGTTCCGAGGCACGCCGATCTGGTGGTGACGGACCCGATCCAGGCAGGAGTGTTTGCGGTCATGCACGTGAGCCGCAAGGCGGTCTTTGATATTACCCGGGTACAGGGTCGTGAATTCTGATGGATATCATAACAGAAGCAGTCTCGGTACTGCGAAGGGACGGCGTCATCGTCTACCCGACGGAGACGGTCTACGGCCTCGGCGCTGACGCCCTCTCTGAAGAGGCCGTCCTTCGCGTCTACGAGCTGAAGCGGCGGCCGCTCTCGCAGCCGATCTCGGTCGCGGTCTCCGACCGCGATATGCTGGCCGCCATCGCCGCCGTCGACCCGGTGGCGGAGGATTTTATCGGGCGCTTCCTGCCCGGGCCGGTAACCGTGATCCTGCCGGCAAAATCATGCCTGCCCGAGATCCTGACCGGCGGCACCGGCTGGATCGGGATCCGGATGCCAGCGCATCCCGTCGCGCTCAGGATCGTCGAGCTCCTCGACTCCCCGATCACGGCCACCAGCGCCAACGTCGCCGGAGAGAGGCCGCCCACACGGCCCGACGAGGTCTACATCCCGCACGATCTCCTGGTCGACGGGGGGGAGCTGCCGGGAACGCCGAGCACGGTGGTCGATCTCGGTACCCGGACGATCCTGCGGAGAGGAACGGGCTGGGAGGACGTGGAGGCGTTTCTCAAAACCGTCTGGTGAAGGGATGCGATGAACCCGATACGGCTGCGCGATTTCATAGAAGACCCCGACGGCTGCCTGTATGCGGTATCAAACTACGACAACGGAGAGCGTGTCGGCTGCATCCTCCGGTACGTGCCGGATCCCTCGGGAGAACGGGTGAATGCCGCCGGGCAGCGCTACACCAAGTACGACTTCGACGATGCCTACCGGTGGATCCGGGAGCATAAGCCGGAATATCTGGACATCGTGCACCGCGTGCCCCTCCGCGACATAAGAAGGGTCTGGAAACCGGAGGAGGAGATCGAGACGATCATCGCCCGGGATCCCCGGGTGGGGCGGCTTTCGGCGATCCTCCGTCTCTCGCCCGGCACGTTCGGCTGCACGGGATCCCTCCTCTGCGGGCTCGAGGACGCCTCCTCAGATATCGATTTCGTGGTCTACGGGGATGCCTGGTTCTCCGCGCAGCGGGAGCTGAAGCATGCGGTGGAGGCCGGGAGACTGACCGGCATGAGCGAGGAGATGTGGCGGAAGGTCTACGAAAAAAGGGTGCCCGAGATCGCCTACGATGTCTTCCTGGCACACGAGAAGAGGAAATGGAACCGCGGCGAGATCGACGGCACCTACTTCGACCTCCTCTTCACCCGGGCGTACGGCGGGATCGACCCCTTCCCGGGTGCCCGGGGAGAGGTGCTCGGCCGCGAGACGATCGAGGCCCGCGTGACCGACGCATCCCTCTCGTTTGACAGCCCCGCCGTCTACGTGGTGGAGCACGAGGAGTTCTCCCGCGTGCTCTCGTTCACCCACACCTACTCCGGGCAGGCGCTTGCCGGAGAGACGATCGAGGCCTGCGGCGTCTCCGAACGGCACGGGAACGAGCGGTGGCTGGTCGTCGGCACCACCCGCGAGGCGAAGGGCGAGTACATCGTCTCCCGGACCCTGCTTGACCTATAGGAGATCCGAGAGCGGCCTGATACCGGTCAGGCAGCGTTCGCTGTGCGGGCAGGACTCGCACGGGGCTTTGAGCGGCCGGTTCGGGACGCTGCCCGCAAGCACCTTCTTTGCGGCGCCGATCGCCTTGAGGGCGGCCCTTCGATCGCGGGGCTGCGGGGTGCAGGGGCGGCAGATGCCGCCGGGCACGTACTCGACCCACCCGACCTCGACCTCCCGCCCGAGCGCCTCCTGCACGCAGGCGGCGTAGCAGGCGATCCGCAGCCTATCGGCGTTATAGACACCGGCTTTCGGGGGATCGGTCGAGCGCGTGATGGCAAACGCGGGTTCGCCGTCGAAGATCTTGTCCACAACGCCGTGGATGCCGAGCCGCTCGGACGCCACGGGAACATCGGTCTCGACGGCCGCCGTCCACCGGGCGGCCTCGCACGCCTCCATGCACGCATCGAAGAACGCCCTGACTTCGCCGTCGGCGGCGGGCATGACGGCAAGGATCTCCCGCCAGATCCGCTCCCGGTGCAGTTCGTGCCCGAGGTGATAGGAGATCTGCTTGCAGACGGTGTAGCGGGGAGACTCCCGCTGCTGCCGCTCCTGCCCGAGATCGAAGTAGAGACGCCGGGGGCAGACGTGGCAGGCGACGACGCTTGATACGCTGATCGGTTTCACGGCACCATCCCTGTATGAAGAAGCCTTATTGTGACTGAGATTAATATGTTGTCATATGGCAACGCGAGAGATATCGGTGAATATCCCCGGAGACCTCGATCCCGTCTACAGCAACCGGATCCAGATCGCCTACAAGGAGGATGAGTTCACGTTCCTCTTCCTCCACGAGATCCCGGGCACGAGCCAGGCGAGAGCAAAGTCCATCGTCTCGATCAGCCCCCGGCACGCAAAGAGCCTGCTTGCCGTCCTCGCCAAGAGCGTGCAGGACTACGAACAGAAGTTCGGGCAGATCAAGCCCCCCGAGAGCGCTCCGCAGAGCGAGAGCAACGTGACCATCCGGGGATACTCGTAGCGGCCACAGCCCCGGATTCCCGGCAACTGATACATTTTTAATTCTCCAGCGCCAATATAATAAGGTACGGGTATGCCCTCCGGCATGCCATCGTGCCGCTGTGGCTTAGTGGTATAGCGATTGATTCGTAATCAATAGGTCGGGGGTTCAAATCCCTCCAGCGGCTTCTATTATTCACGTTTTATCCCTTCGGGCAATCATTATAAGGTTTTTACGACCGCAATCCATGGTGAGCTCACCCGCATCAATAAACGACACCGGAAACGTACTACGACAATCCCACAGGAATTTCACCCGGTCAAGGAAGTCTACGCAGAACGATCCATTAATAACGCGACCCGAAACGAAGCGGCGGCGCTCGCCAACATCGCCCGGATGGGCTGGGAGACGTTCACTGTCCGGATGCTCAAGCAGGCGACCGGACTGTCGTACCGCCAAGCCCGGCGGATCATGCAGGGCTACACCGCGAAGGGCACGGCCTACTGCGGGCTCCGGGGTAGTGCCCGGCGATCAGCGTGGTGGACGCGACGGTGATCGACGAGAGCTCGGGGACGACCATCCGCCGGCACGAGCTGCACTTCCAGTTCGATGCCGAGCGGTATCGGGAGTGGGCGGCGCAGGTCGCGGTCTGGCTGGAGGATGAGGACGGGGGAGAGCGACTCCTCGTCCTCATCCTCTGGCAAGAGTGCAACTATAGTTGCAAACAAGGTTGCAAAGGTGGTGGGTGCGGTGATGGCCACGCTTTTTTCGACCTTTCATATATCAGATGTCCGAAATGTGACCGATATGGCCGATAAATGTCCATTATATGTCGGAGAAATGCCCGACGTACAGGGTCAAAACGTAAATGAGTGTGGTGAGGGGAGGTGCCAGATGCCTTCAGAAAGGGTTATCTTTTAGAACCTGTAATACGCATGTATATAGACTTGTTTTCCCGGTATAGCGGAAGCTTCAGGGTCGTGGTGATGGTATGCGGAAGCAGAAGTTGATCAATGCGT
Source organism: Methanomicrobiaceae archaeon (assembly GCA_020854755.1). Taxonomy (GTDB): domain Archaea; phylum Halobacteriota; class Methanomicrobia; order Methanomicrobiales; family Methanoculleaceae; genus JAHKLN01. The sequence goes on from JAHKLN010000098.1 coordinate 16,597, forward strand.
TACTGTATGCAGTGGAGTGCGACAGCCGCATTGGTCGGACAAAACTCCTGAAGTTCATCTTCTTCGTGGATCTCATCTACTACAACCAGAGAGGTACAACTCTCTGCGGGACCACCTATATCCGCATGCCCCGGGGACCGGCTGAAGCTGCGGCATTCCAGCTGACGTCCGAGTCGAACGCCTACTTTGACGTGAAGGCGCCGACCGTTATAAAGCATAAAGGGAAACGGGTGTATGGCGGCCGTTCCCGAAGAAAGACCTACGAGTCGTACGAATACCAACCCAAGAGCAGAGCAGACCTTTCTATCTTTACGCCGTATGAGCGGGTCCTTCTCTGGTCGGTGCTCCAGTGGATGAAGCTAAAGAGGACGGATTTTATCAGCGGCGTAACCCACCATTTACGTCTCTGGAAGGAATTTTCCGACGGAGAGGAGATTCCTCTCGAGCATTTCCAGTTGAATCGGCGCGAGATCGCCTACCTGGAGCGAACCGGCCTGCACGCTGACGGGTTCGAACGCATGTTCTGCACCAGCATACTCCCACTCTCTACTGAGATTGCCGACGCGCTCCATCCCCTGAATGCAGAGCGAATTGCCGCCGTCGAAGGCGTTCTGGATACGTTCATCACGAAGTATCCGTTGCCCGCCCTCGAAACCTTCTATGACGCATACCTGGCATGGGACGATGCATACCGCTATACTATCCGCCACAATCCGGTGCACGCTCCCGCGCTCGCGGGCGAGGGCTGTGATGCCCTTTGCTTTGTGTCGCACGTCATCGCTACGCATATGATTCCGGTGGTTTACGATTTGGAGCGATTGCAGAAATTCTGCAATGAGAGGGAGCAGCGCTTCAATACCGTTCGGGACAATATCGCCCGCGACTACCCACCTCCTCTTCCCTCGGACACTGACGATGAAGTCTCGGCTCTCGTCGATATGACAATGCAGATATCTCGCGGCCTTGCTTGCGGCGCGTCTCTGGCAGGGAGGAGGTAACCTGCCCTACTTCCTCGACAGTAACGTCCTCATCGGGTACTATTTTCACGTCGCCGATACTTGGGGAACGGAGGCTACGGATGTCTTCGAAGACCCCGAGCCGAATCATTCCAGTACCGGGGTCTGGGCCGAGTGTTTCGGTGACGGTACGGGGGGCCGGTGCCACACCATCCAGCAGATCATCACCCGTGAGTTTCGGAGAGCAATTGCGCATCTGAAACGGGACGGTTCTGTGGATTCTCTTCTCACCGAGGCCGAGGCTTACGAATGGAAAATTATCCCGCTTCTCCGGAAGGTTGCCGAAGGCTGCTATGAGAGTAAGGGAGCAGCGTTGAGAAAGCTCGCAGCGGTAAAGAAGTGCTATGAGTCAATCTGCTGGCGACGGCGCTCTATCCTCGAGGATCGAGAAGTGCTGGCGCTCCATACTCGAACGGACGCCTACCACGATATCTGGGACCGGTTCAGTCCGGCCATTGGCGACTACGACGACTGCGAAGTGATCCTTGATGCCCACCACGTCGCTACGGCGATTGACGGGATGGTGCTCTATACCGGGGATTACCGCCATATCATTGCCAACCGGGATCTCATTCTTTCCGCAACCCGTCTCCACGATGTCCGGTATCTGGGCGATAGGATCGGCCACCGTTCGTTAACTTGAGTTGTTCTCTGCGGAACAAGAGTGATTTCACGTCTTCGATCAAGAGCGAATGCGAACTGCATAAGGCTGCTTCCCATGCGCTTGACACGTGGTTGCACCAAAGACTTATAGCCCCCTCCACATCTCACCATTCCGCCACGCTCTGAATCAGTTTTTTTTCGGTTAATCCCGGCGAGAATGACTCCCCCTACCAGAAGTACATGCAGAGCGACGAATTTTATGACGGAGAGGCGCAAATAGCGATGCACCGCGCGAAGGGAGAACGTATCTTTGACCAATTTGAAGACATCCTCGATCAGGGATCGGATCCCTGAGAACTCTTCCCATCGCTCCAGCAGTCCGAGCAGCTTCCTGACCAGTTCCCGGTAGACCTTCTGGAGTTTCCGGTGCTCATGCTGGGAAAAGATAGAGAGGAGATAGATCATTCTCCAGAGGAGCTTCTGGGGATCGAACTGTTTTTCAGAAAGATCAGGGGAGCAATCCGGTAGTCTTTGACGCCCCGGGCATAATTGTCGTAGGCATAATAGCCCTTGTCGCAGATGACTCGATCGCCTGCCCGGATCACCCGGCGCCGTTTCAGGTCGTCCGGGATCGCCGGAAAGAGCCGGGAGTCATGGGGCGATCCCGGATGGATGAGGAAGGCCACCGGGACAAGGAAAGGATATTCAATTGCCAGGGTCAGTTTAAAGCCCAGATACTAGCCGTTCGTGGTGGAATAGCCCCAGCGGTGATCTTTCCCCGCAAGGTCTTCTTTCCGGACCTTCTTCTCTTGAGGTCACGCTATGAACGCCACAACAACATCTCTCGCTCAGCTCGAATCACATCTCTGGGAAGCTGCCAATATCCTGCGCGGACCTGTCGACGCGGCCGATTTCAAGACATATATCTTCCCGCTCCTCTTCTTTAAACGGATATCCGATGTCATGATGAGGAGTATCGAGCAGCCCTCACCGAATCCGAAGGCGACGAGGAATATGCCCGGTTCCCACAGAACTACCGGTTCCAGATACCCTACGAGTGCCATTGGAACGACGTTCGTAAGGTGACGGTAAATGTCGGGCAGGCCTTACAGAAAGCAATGCGGTGCATTGAAACAGCCAACCCTGAAACCCTCTACGGCATCTTCGGCGACGCGCAATGGACCAACAAGGACCGCCTCTCCGATGCCCTGCTCCGCGACCTCATCGAGCACTTCTCCTCGCTCGAACTCACCATTGCCAACCTGCCCGAGGACGAACTCGGGAACGGCTACGAGTACCTGATCAAGAAGTTCGCCGACGACTCCGGCCACACCGCAGCCGAGTTCTACACCAACCGCACCGTCGTCCACCTCATGACCGAGCTGCTGGAACGGCAGCCGGGTGAGTCCATCTACGACCCGACCTGTGGCTCAGGCGGCATGCTCCTCTCTGCCATCGCCCACCTGCGCCGCCGGGAGCAGGAGTGGCGCAACGTGAAGCTCTACGGGCAGGAGCGAAACCTGATAATCTCCTCCATTGCCCGGATGAACTGCTTACTCCACGGCATCGAGGATTTCCAGATCGTGCGCGGTGACACCCGCTCCGCGCCCAAATTCGTCGAGGGCGACCGCCTGCAGCGGTTCGATGTGGTGCTGGCAAATCCACCCTACTCCATCAAGCAGTGGGACCGCGCCGCCTTTGCCGCCGACCCCTGGGGGCGCCACGTCTTCGGCACGCCGCCGCAGGGCCGGGCCGACTACGCCTTCTGGCAGCACATTCTGGCCAGCATGGATCCGGAGACCGGCCGATGTGCCATTCTCTTCCCGCACGGCGTCCTCTTCCGGCAGGAGGAGGCAGAGATGCGGCGCAAGCTGATCGAGGCGGACCTGATCGAGTGCGTGCTGGGGCTCGGGCCGAATCTCTTCTATAACTCCCCGATGGAGGCGTGCCCGGTCCAGTGGGTGAGCTCGGGGAAGAAGGCCGTATAGTAGGCCTCCGACGTCTCGAACCGGCCCGGTGCCGGCATCGAGATCAAATCGGTGCCCGGGAAGTAGGCCGGCCCCCCGGGTCGACCAGCGGGCGGTTGCGGGCGATGAGCTCTTCACAGGAGGTGATCGGCCGGGCTTTGCCCACCTGCTTGCCCTCAATGCCCTCGGACTGGGAGGTCTTCAACAGCCTGATCGGCAATGCGGTCAAGTTCGGCGGTCCCGATGTCACGATCGCCGTCAGGGTTGACGAGGATGATGGATTTGTCCGGGTGTCGGTCGAGGATACCGGTCCAGGTGTCCCGGATGACGAGAAAGAGGATATCTCCCATCTCTACGGGATGAAGAAGCGGGCGGGCGGGGAGTGGTTCGGACCGTACCTGGTACATATCGTTTTCGAACGGTACGGTGGCAGGATCGGGGCTGATGACTGCGTCCCTGGCCATCCGGAGGAAGGGGCGGAATTCCGGTTTACGAAGAAAACAGGCAGAAGGCCCCCCACTTTAGTGGGGGGATGAATGCCGTCCATCGATAATCATATTACGCACCGTGGCGTATAAAACTATAATGCGTAAGGCATGTCGGTATCGACTCTATCCCTCAAAGTCTCAGACGACTCTGCTTGAGCAGACGCTTGAGATCTGTCGGTGGGTCTATAACGATACGCTCGCATTGCGAAAGAACGCATGGGA
>JAHKLN010000073.1 GCA_020854755.1 Methanomicrobiaceae archaeon
GCCCTTAAAGAAACCCGCGGCCGCAAAGGCAGCGAGCGCTGCAGAGGCAAGGAGCGGGCTGACAACGAACAGTCCGGCAAGCATGACGATGCTGCCGACAAGAAAGAACGCCGGTGTCGCAAGGTACATCCATATCCGGAGCGGGTAGAAGAATCGTGAGAACTGACGGTTAGTCTTCAGCAGGTCCAGATTTCCTAGCGTAGCCTCAATCAAATGCGTAGCCCTCCTGGCCTTCTGCCGGTACTGACTGCCAAAGTCGCCAGGAATGTCTTCGTACACAACAGCAGCGGTCTCATACACTGCCCTGTAGCCGCGCCGGATCGCCTCAAATGCAGTGTTGGCATCGTCTGCGCCGCGGCGGTCGTCGATGCGGCTGACGAGATGTTTTTTAAATGCAACAAGACCGCCGTTGAAATTATAGGTCGAGTCGACAGCACTCTCCCAGCAGCACATCCGCCCGTAGTAGTTCCGGTATGCGCCCTCCATGATTGATGTGCGCGACGAGCCTGCGGGTTTCGGCCTGAGGTCCCCGCATGCCGCGGCTATATTATCCTCGCTCATGAGCCGTGCGATCAGCCTCTTCAGGGCAGCGGTATCGAAAAAGACGTCTGCACCCGTAGTGACGAGGATCGAGTGGCTTGCCTCGCCGATAGCCCGGTTAATCGATCGGTTCGTCCCCATGCGGTCGGTGTTCTGGAGGATCCTGTATTCTATTCCTGCTTCTGCAAACGCGCGCTTCGCACGGGTGCAGGTATCGTCAGAGGAGCAGTCATCGACAAGGATCACCTCATACTTCTCCTGAGGATAATCCGATGCCCTGATATTGGCAATCCGCTCCTCGATGACTGCGGCTTCGTTGTATGCCGCCATCACGATGCTGATCTCCGGATATTCTTCCGGCTCCGGTGGGGCAGCGTCTTTCCTCCCTATATGAATTCCCAGAAGAAAAACAAGGTAGGGAAAAGCTGCGATTAGCAGAAGGAGAACTCCGGCAGGAAGAAGCATAGTGAAATCTTTATGCCTGGCGATATAAAATGCTTTGGCGCAGGCCGGGAGGCGGAATTTTTACCGTTTTTTGCCGTTTCCATTCCTTTTCTGAAATCCGATTAATTATAGAGTTATTTTCACCCGGGAGGATGTAGATAGGATAATTTCCGGATTCCGGAATTGATGAAGCGATAGATGTTTGGTGATCAAAGGGAGTTAAACCGTTCCCGCGGGAATGCCGGGGGCCCGGGATACCTCAAGAGATCTGATGCGGTCGCAGAGAAAGTGAAGGCCGGGATGACAACCTCTTTCCCGGGCCTGACCACGGCGGCGAGCCGCGCCGCGTGCAGGGCGACGGTCCTGTTGTTTTCGGCGTCGATGAGGGGACGCCGCAGTATACGGTGAACAGGACCAGAATGAGGGTCAGGAGCGTCAATGGGACGCCTGCAATCGCACGTGTGTGAAACGGGGGAAAGAGAGGCAGCCTATTGGCTGTCTGAACTCCGCTCGCGTAGATAATCCTGTATGGCATCAAAGAATGCTTTGAGAACACCAAGGTCCTGCTGCAGAATCGCATAGATCTGCTCGAGATCCAGATTCCAGTAGATATGAACCAGGACGTTGCGAAACCCTGCCAGAGGCGAGAGGTCGCGGGCGAGCGGCTCGGGGATGATTTTGTTCTCGCCAAGGATATCAAACGTTTCCCGGTAACTTGCAGGCCTCCGAAGCCGCTCTTCTGCGATCAGATCGGTCGCGATATCGATCGCAGACTGGATACCGACCATCATGGCATAAAAAACCATATTCCTGGTATCCCGATCGGAGGCGAACTGCTCGCGGGAGATGCATTGGTACCGTTCCCAATCTCTCAACGCATCGTTCAGTTATCGCATATGGCGAAGAATTCTCATCGGTTCACCGGCGCAAGAATCGACCTGTCCATCCTGTCGTAGAGGTGCTTGAGATCGAGGTACTTCGCCAGTACTTCAGCCTCAAATGCAATCCGCAGGCTTTCATCCCGGGCAAAGACGATCCGTCCCGTCTTTACCACCTCATACTGGAACTCCACGGGCGCTGAATTGAGCATCCGGAGATCCACCTCATACCTCGGCGTGATGCATCGCTCCAGGTCGGATGCGATCGTCATGGCATACTTGAAGAGTTCCTATGAACATCAAGCCGGATTCTGCAATGGATGGATCTTTGCGGTCAATACTTTTGCGCCTCCGTACACGGCTTCCCACCGGCGCTTCATCCGGGGGAGGCAGCGTGCGGGGAGGGGGACACCCCCTCCCCGGTCCCCACCCCCTGGCGATTGCCCTCCCGGTCCAGTGTCCCGGGAGAACCAGAGGAGAGAAACCGGACCCGGGGTGTCGGCACAGAACGCAAGGGATGTTCATGGCTGCGCTTGCACCGATCGCCGGTGCATGAGAGTTCATATGGCTCCCTCTCCCCTGAGATAAGCAGTCCTATGTCAATGTCATGAAAATCGCTCTGCACGAGGAACGAGCCGTAGACGTAGCCGAGCAGAAGATCCTCTACACCGGAGAGGCAGCGGCCGATCTCTTCGATGATCCGTTCTCTCTCAGGATGATTCATACTCCACTCCTTCCTTCACAAAGGAGTTACAGGAAGGCATAGCGGTATTCCCTGACACTAGGTTTTGGTGGAGGTCGTATACAACACCTATGAGGCCGTTTTACGGCCAATAGGCACAACCGATGAAAATTTTTGAGCCTGCACCGGTACGCAGTGCCCTGATTTCGCAGACTATCCCGGGACAGCGGACCGCAGGAACAATCGCTCCCGCCCAGGGAGGGGGTCTCCCCCTCCCCGCAGGCCGCCTCCCCCCGTGAGGTCAGTCGGTGGAAAGCAGTCTCCGGGGCGCGAACGTTTCGAGCGACAAGAGCCCTCTATTTCAGAAACCGGCTTAATTCATATGAAACTAGCATGCATTCCAGGAGGCGTGCAGGAGTGATCGCCCCTTTCATGATCGTGGGCCGAGGAGCCTCCTGACCTCAGTCGGGGGTAGTTGACGGCAGAATTGTTCCAACCCCGAATTCGATCCAGCGACCGCGCAGTCAATGCACATGCGTTCCCGATCATAGGCCTCGCCTCAAATCGGTGAACCGGCCTCAGGGAAGTGCCAGGGCATATGATTATGGCCTGATCGGATCAACCTCCGCTGATGGCACCAAGGAACATGTCCGGCACCTGCCTGCTGTGCAGGGCACCGGTAACCAGGAGGACGGTCCAGCGGCACGCCGAGGGCTGCCTCCGCTCGTCCGGCTGGCCCGTCGGGAAGAAACCGTCGTTTCTGATCAGGGTGCAGGATCGCTACAATAAATCCTACTGGCTGGTGGTTCTCGCGCGGCACGATGCACGTCTCAGTGACCTTGACTGCCTGATCCGCGATGTCTGGGTAGAGTGCTGCGGCCACCTCAGCGCCTTTACCATCGGCGGGGAGACCTATACGAGCGGGGATGATATCGGAGACGACATGGCGGTGCCGCTCGACCGCCTCCTTCTCCCCGGCAGCTCGTTTGACTACGAATACGACTTCGGCACCACGACGGAACTGGAGCTGAAGGTGATCGGCGCTGCGCCAGTAGCGCCTCCGGAGGGGCCGCTCTGCCTGATCGTGCGGAACGACCCTCTGCCGATCGCCTGCGAGACTTGCGGGAATCGGGCAGATTTCCGTCTGCTCGATTACAGTAAGGGTGCTAGTGGGAGCTTCTTCTGCCGTGAATGCATCACCTCGGCCGATCCTGACCTTGAGTCTGCAGAGATCATCGAAAATTCTCCGAGAAGCGGGGTATGCGGCTATGCTGAGGACCCGGTGGCCGCAATCCGCTGGTACCCGCCGGGCTGGAGCGCAGAAGATATCGTGCCGGAGGATCTGCAGGAGATGTTGGGGATCGCTTCGCAGTCTGATCTGGAGGACGATCTGCTTCCGGCCGAAGATCAGATGAGTGATGCAGAGGTGCGGTCCATGATGGACGCCGTCGACTCCGACATCGGGGAGGAGGTAGCCAGGTTCATCGGCGAGGAACAGGCCGCGCACGGGGAGATTTTCGCCTCGATGGCAGAGGAGACCGTGCTGTCGTTCTGCACGTTCCTGTACGGCCTCTACAGAAGGGATATCCGGAAATGGGACGCACCGGTCGTGCGCAGGTGTCTGCTTGAGGAGATGGTGCAGAATCCCATCTTCCCTGATGAATGGCCGAAGAACGCTGTCCCGATCCTCTGCCGCTTCCTGGCCCACATGAGTGCGGCCGGCAGGCTGCAGAATGCCGCGGAACTGATCGGCGCACTCAAGGGGGCGGAGCCTGTCTTCCGGAAGGCAGCAACGAGCCCCGAAAAGTACCATGACCTGTCCCGCCGCCTCCTCGAGCGGGCACGTGATGAGGGTGTGGATGTCAAAGATCGAAATTCGATGCTCGATTTCATCCTGCGCGAAGTCACGGCGATGGCCGGTATGGATCCCGACGCTGAGGAGTATCTCGGCGAGCTGAAGGAAATGGTCCTGGGCAACGCGGCCGTGCTGGATATAGAGCATTTGCGGGCCGAGATGATCCTCCTCCGGTGCGAGGAGTTCTGCAGCCGGTTGGAGGATGACACGATACTGGATTGGTGTGCCGCTCTCGTCAAGGATCTAACCGCCCACCCGGCGCCGCCGCTCTCGAGGGGGGACGGAGTACTCTGGAGCGCGGCCATCGTCTATGCTGCATGCCGGGACGCAGGCCTGATCCGGCGGGCACGGGGAGGATCCCCGCTGGCGCAGGAGATCAGTACCTTCTTTGATGTCAGACTCTCATCGATCCGGAACAAGGTATCCGGTCTCAAGCAGTACCTTCCCGACACACCGGGAGAAGATGACTGATCTGCGGCACGGGGAGCGCGGGCGCGCCGCGCTGAGGCGATGCACGCGTCCCGATCTTCGCCTGCGGAACGAAAACACGCCGATGAGGCCAGGATCGGCCACAGGCGCGATGGATGAAGATCCATGATCGGGTGGAGATACTCTGGATCCGGTTTCCCCGGCACCTGTCCCGTTCCAGTGGATTGGGGGGAGCATCCCAGGGGGGTGGTGATCCTTCTCCCTGGAGGATGGCCGCGGCGAGCCGTGCTTGGGAGTGCAGGGTACCGAGCGACAGACGCCGGCTTGACTCAGATGAACCCTCTGTGAGGCGGCTGCCTCAGGCTTAACCAGTGAGCATTTCATGAAACTCCCCATCCGGGAGGCATCCCTCCCGGCCTCTCCCCCGCCTCGCGATGGCCCGGATAGGCCGGACCCGGGATTTTGGGAGAAATCGTGAGATCTATGCGGGAAGGAGTATGGATGGTTGCTCATATGCGACATGATTCCCGGCCTCCGGACATGTTCAGGATGACTTCATCTTCCGCTGGATGAGATCCGCGGGATCTGGGGATCTCTCTCCAGGTATATCCGTATACTTCGGGAGGGATGGGGTTTGGCCATCAGAAACGGCACGCCGGCCACGCCGGAGATCTCGCCATGAGATTGAGACGCGCTGATCGGGGACGGTTTCAGGACCCGTCCGGCAGCTACAGAGAATGCATGATGCCGCGAATCCTCCCTGCGCGGGCCATCTCCCCGACCAGGCCCGGGGGGCACGGCTCTCTGCCGGTACGAAACCCACCCGGGTATGCCATGCATCCGCCAAAACAAGAAGTTCTTACCCAGGAGCAGGAGAGCTACGGGCCGGCATCTGAAATGGAAGGCACTCGCCGCTCAAATCTATTCGCTCCCGTACACGGCTTCCCATCGCCCCTCCTCGCGGGGGGAGGGGGGATCCCTTCCCCTCGCTCTACTGGAGCGGGACTACCGAGAAACATCGGATCCGGAGTATCGATAGCCGCTCATGCATTTTTTATCAGCTGTGCCCATAGCCCCTCGGAGACTTCATACGCGGCTTTCATGCACATCTATGAGCCGCCGGCTTATGGCGCGCGCTAGGTTGCATAAGTCCGGCATTCAGGCCACAACAGAGAAGATGCCGGGCGCCCCTTCCGGTTCTCCATATCACCAAAAGAACGCCGGTGACACCCGTTCCCTGACCATCGCGGCTGGAGTATTCAGGGGATGTTTCGCGGGATTCGGATGAGGGTGAACTGGTACAATATGTTGATGGCCATGGTTTGAGCGAAGGCCCGGCAGATATGCCGGCAGGGGAGCCGTGGTGTATATTATGCAGCACAGTACGACACCTTGTAATCTTATATGGGTTCATGATCCACGGTGAAGAGAAGGTATGGTGCTGGAAGAAACGCTGGTGATTTATGATCCAGATGATGCGCACAGAATTGCGGGTGCGCTCCGGAAACAGGGAATATCGGTCCGTACCGTGCGCAAGGATCTCCTGGTGCAAACGGCCCTTGTGACCGGCAGGATCAGGGATTCTAAAGCCGCGCTGCAGGAGGAGATGCAGCGGATCGGGGAGGAAGACGAAGAGGAATACTCATGGCTTATCAGTTCCCTTGCATTTCTCGAGCAGATGGAAGATGCAATCGCGGCACTCCTTCAGCAATATCAGCCCGGCGAAGCAATCTCCAATCCCCTGGTCGAAAAGAGTCTGCACGAACTTGTTCATACACCCGGGGAGGGCGAGGGCGAAGAGGACGCGGCAGACTTTAAACCCGAAGAGATCATCAAAACCCAGGTAATCCTCATGATCCTCGAGAAGAACGGGCTGATCGAACAGACCGGGGAGGGAGGGATGGTCCTGCGTGGACATATGGAACCCAAGGATCTGGATGTGTCTCTTCCCATTGCGACATTCGGGGCAGAACCCGAAATCCTGAAGAAACATGGCATCACGGCCAGGATGAGAATCACCTCCGAGCCTGAATACCACGTGGAATTCGGCCCGGATGCGATCATCGATCTGGATATCCCTGATTTGAGCGAACTCCTCGAAGAGTCAGATATCGATCTGGACGCCTTTGACAAGTTCAAGGATAATGTCTACGCAAAAAAGATCATTGTCACCAGGATCCTGGATGTCCTCGAAGACCGCGGGACAGTCTCTCCCGAGGAGATATTCTCGTTTCTGAGGGACGATGTTGTCAAGACTCCGGATGAAAGCGGGGAGATCACCATGGATCTCGATCGGGAGTTCGTGAACGGTACGCTCAACGATCTGCGAAAAATCGGTATGATCCGCAAGAAAGGTGCGGGGTACAGGGCAGCGTAGCATTAACCAGGAACAGATGGGTGGTTGCATCGATCGGCATGCTCGATGCCGGTGACGGGGGGTTCGCCCATCGGAATAGGATTGGGGCAGGGGCGTGACATATGCAGGGATCCCGGAACGCAGAGGGTACGATTAAACGCTGCCTTCCGGGGACATACGTGAGGGTTTCCCAAAGGGATCAGGAGGCCGGGGAGCAGGTCGCACCCGGGGAGCCCCCTCCCCGAAGGCCGCCTTCCCCGGATGAAGCGCCGTCGGGAAGCCGTGCATGATCTCCCGGAGGGAACAGACCGGAAAACCGGATCCGGGATGCCCGCACCCGGCTTTTCATCATCGAGCCTGCGACCCGCCGGGCTTCAAAATCGTTTCCGGATGAGCTCTGTCACACCACATCTCCAGAGCGCTGCTGGAAACGGATTCGCCAGCAGATAGTGAGGGAGCGGATCCCCAGGAGTTCGATCGGGTTTTCCGGTCTGTCGTCGGCGTGGCATCTCTGCGGCGGAATATGGATGGAAAAGGATATGGCAGGAAGGGGCGGTCCTTCAGATACGGACGCCCTCCGCAGGCACCTGAAGAACGAAAGGATTATTCCCCCGGATCATCCCGGCAAACTCTTCTTCGGTATGGCAGAGCGGTTCGACGGCGGATCGGTCAGCTCGAGAACGGCTGCCGGCCGCCTGTGGAATCGCTCACGGAGATCTCCGACGATGAGGAGATCGATATCGCTTCCCCAATAGACGTCACCGCGGGCGAACGAGCCGTAGAGGATGACGGCGCTCGCATTCCACCGGGATCGAATCCACCGCCGAGGGCGTATACCTGATCCGTTAACCGGTCAATGACCGGTTCGCCGCTTTGCCGACTCTGCATACCTGATGCATTCTTGGTCATCCTCCCGCTCATAATATTCCGAAGGCATCAATTTCCAACAATGCTGTCCGGGTATCGGGTGGTAATACAGGATTTATCGCTGCTATTGAATGCTAAATGCATCCCTGATCCGGTCAGACGGAGGCACCCCTTTCAGGCCCGTCACTCACCCGCTGCGAGGTGCTTCCGGGCCGCCTCGGTCGTCTCGCGGCCCTGCGGCGTGCGCTTCACAAACCCGATCCTGATCAGGTAGGGCTCGTAGACCTCCTCGATCGTCCTGACCTCCTCGCCGACCGAGATCGCGATCGTCCTGACACCGACGGGGCCGCCGGAGAAGTCGCCTGCGATGACCGAGAGGATGCGCCGGTCGAGGTCGTCGAGCCCCAGGTGATCGATCCCGAAGAGCGTCAGCGCCTGATCCGCCGATTCCCTGGTGATGCTCCCGTCGCCCCGCACGAGTGCGAAGTCCCGCACCCGCCGCAGCAGGCGGTTTGCAATACGGGGGGTCCCGCGGCTCCTGCGGGCGATCTCGCATGCGCCCTCATCGGTGATCGGGGTCTGCATGATCGCGGCGCTCCGCTGCACGATCCTGACGAGATCTTCGACATCGTAGAGATTCAAGCGGAAGATGAGCCCGAACCGGTCCCGGAGCGGGGAGCCAAGCAGCCCGACCTTTGTTGTGGCCCCGATAAGGGTGAACCGCTCGAGGGCGAGCTGGATCGATCGGGCGCCCGGCCCTTCGCCGATCATCACATCGATCCTGTAGTCCTCCATCGCCGGGTAGAGGATCTCCTCGACCACCGGATTGAGGCGGTGGATCTCGTCGATGAAGAGGATGTCGCCGGAGGAGAGCGCGGTCAGCTGGGCCGCGAGATCGCCGGGCTTATCGATCACCGGGCCGGTTGTGCTCCGGATCGCCGCCCCCATCTCCCGGGCGATGATCTGGGCGAGCGTCGTCTTCCCGAGGCCCGGCGGCCCGGAGAAGAGGATATGGTCGAGGGTCTCGCCCCGCCGTCTCGCCGCCTCGATCGCGATGGAGAGCGCTTCTTTTATACGGGGCTGCCCGACGAACTCCTCGAGCCGGGCAGGCCGGATCGCGGGATCGTCGGCCTCGTCAGGCAGCCGTGCCGGGGATGTGATCCGCTCGTTCATCCGTCAGCGCTCCCGCAGGTGGGCGAGTGCGGCCCTGACGATCGCCTGCGTATCCCGGTCGGACGCTTCGTGCACTGCAGCCCTGACCGCATCTTCCGCGTCTCGCTGGGTGAACCCGAGCGAGATCAGCGCGCCGATCGCATCGGAGGCCGCCTGCCGAGGCTCTTCTTCCGGCAATGCGATCGGCTGTTTCTTCATTCGATCCTTCAGCTCCAGGATCAGCCGCTTTGCGCTCTTTGGACCGATCCCCGAGACCCTTGTCAAGGCCTTCTCGTCCTCGCTCACAATGGCGACCGCGAACTGCTCGAGCGATATCTGGGAGAGGATGTTCATGGCGATCTGCGGGCCGATGCTCGAGACCGAGATCAGGATCCTGAAGAGCTCGAGCTCGTCCTGCCGGGTAAAGCCGTAGAGCGCAATCCCGTCCTCCCTGACCGCCAGGTGGGTGTACAGTCTCACCGCTCCCTCTGCCGCCTGAAGCTCCTGCAGCACGGGCCGGGTGACCTGTACCAGGTACCCGATCCCGCCGACGTCGATCACCACCCAGCGGTCGCCGGTGGAGGAGACCTCTCCGGTAAGATGTGCTATCATTGTCGTTATCTCAGTGTGTTGATGTGGCAGAGGGCTGCCGCGAGGGCATCCGCGGCATCATCCGGCCGGGGGATCTCGTTGAGCCCGAGCAGCCGCCTGACCATCTCCTGCACCTGCTGTTTCCCGGCACGGCCCGAGCCGGTCACCGACTGTTTGATCTGGTTCGGAGTGTACTCGGTGATGGGAATCTGCCGCTCCTCTGCAGCAAGCAGGATCACGCCCCGCACCTCGCTGACCTGCATGGCCGAGGTCACGTTCTTTGCAAAGAAGAGCCGCTCCACAGAGGCGTGATCGGCGGGATAATCGTCGAGGAGAACGGAGATAAGCCCGTAGATCTCAAGCAGACGGCTTGCGTTGCTCCGGTCCTTCCCCTCGGTCTCGATACAGCCGTACGTGATCAGGCGGATGGCATGGCCCTGCTTCTCGACGACGCCGTAACCCACCCGCGCGATCCCGGGATCAATGCCGATGACTATCATCCCGATTCTGGCCCTCGGTCCACGATTTCTGCATGAATATTCCGTTTTCATCGTACATACCTTTTTCCCGGCACCGCCTGCCGGGTATCGGGGCCGCCACGCACAGGCCGGCGCCTGCCGGGTGAGCCGGGAGTCTCTCTCCCGCAGCCATCCGAAATCGCCCTGAAGCGATTGCTGCCGCGATCCGCTGGAACGCAACAACAGAAAAACGGTGCAGGCATCCTTTCCCATGCCTGGCGCAGCGATTCTCCACTGAAACGACATGGACCCCCGGAGGGCACAAGCATACAGAACGAAGGTGGGCGGTGCTGCTCACCACCCATGTTCATATAAAATGCCGATGAAGCCCCCGGGAGGGGCTGCAGGCTCAACTGATGAAAATCCGTGAGTTTTCTGGAGTATCATGGATCACGTATCTCCCGGGTCGCCCGGTATAGGGGGCCGAGAGAGGCATCCCAAGGGGGGTGGGGACCGGGGAGGGGGTCTCCCCCTCC
>JAHKLN010000121.1 GCA_020854755.1 Methanomicrobiaceae archaeon
CCCTCCCGGTCCAGTGTCCCGGGAGAACCAGAGGAGAGAAACCGGACCCGGGGTGTCGGCACAGAACGCAAGGGATTTTCATGGCTGCGCTTGCACCGATCGCCGGTGCATGAGAGTTCATATAAAATTGGGCCGGTTTCTGAAAAGGATGGCTCTTGGCGCTTAACTCAACTTGCCCCAGTGCACGGCTTTCCACCGGCCATCCCCGCGGGGGAGGGGGTCTCCCCGGTCCCAACCCCCTAGTGGGATGTACCCCCGATCCACTGGTCCGGGATAGTCTGCGAAAACAGGACAGTGTGTATCGGTGCAGGCTCAAGAATGTTCATCGGCTGCGCCCGCAGCCCCGGTGCCACATGCCCGGTTTTTGGAGAGGAGCGGCCCATGCCCCCCGGGCGGAGGGGATCGGGTGCTACCTCCCCCCTGCCTCCTTCTCCTGCTCGAGCCTTGCGATCACCCACATCTGCGCAATTCCCGCAATCCGCCGGACATTTCCGTCCACATCGAAGAACTTTGCATGGTTCAGCGGTTCGATCGCCCGTGCGTCCCCGACACTGCCGAGCGCCAGCGCGGCATCGGCACGCACAAATTCGTCGGGATCATCGAGCGCCCGTATCAGCCCTATAATATCACGGTTTCGCTTCAGGACGGCAACATCCTTTCTTCGCATACAGCACCTCACGGCTCATAGAGCGTTATGCTGCTGTTTTTCTGTGCGTCAGCGTATTAATATTGCGATGCAAAAACACCTCACCGTCCTGCCGGTGAGAGAAAAAGGGGGTATGACCGGGCGGCAGGCCGTGCCCTATGCCCGGTCGGTGGCGACCGCCACGCACTCTTCCCTGGTCCCGATCCGTGCTGCGGCCCCGCACATGCCCGGGACGTAGGCGAGGGCCTTGCCTGAATCCACCATGATCGAAGAGAAGCGGTCCATGGCAGGCGAGACCACCATGCAGGTATCGGCGACGACCCGGGCGCCGCTCCGCTCGATGGCGGCAACCAGCGCGCGGTTCGCGGCGATCACGCTCCGGGAGGCGAAGATGAAGAAGGGCTTCGTTGTCTTCCTGCCGGAGAGGAGATCGGCGAGCGCTTCGAGCTCGGCGGGAGAGCAGTGCGGGCAGCCGACGGCGACCGCGTCCACCTCGATATCAGAGAAGAGGCCGTCGATCTCCTCCTGCCCGATCGCGATATGCCCGAGGTGCTCGGTCTCGAAGGAGAAGATGCGGGTCTCCGGGGTGATCCTGTCCACGTGGAAGAGGGCGACCGCTCCCGTCGCCGCCATCGCGGCACCGAGCGCCTTGAGCTGGTCGCGGGTGGGCCGGATGCCGGTGAAGAACGGTATTTTGGCGCCGACCTGCTTTCCGGCGAGATAGCCGAGCGCCCCGTAGTGGGGGGTGCCTTCCACCTCGATCACGACCTGCGGCCTTCGCTCTGCGACGATGTGGAGGCCGTAGAACGGGGTCTTGCCGATGATCGCCGCAGCGAGGGCGCTCGGCCCGCCCTCCCGGTTGGTCCGGGCGCCGATGACCGAATTCGCATACACGACCGCAGAGGACTCGCTCCACGCCAGATGCTCGCCATAGACGGTGTTCTGAAGGTAGTAGGGAGTGCAGGTACACTCCGCCGCTACGCCGAGCCGCCGGTACGCCTCCAGCACCTCGAGCTGTTTTTCGGCAAAATCAGTCGTAATGCCTCCGATATCCTGCCACCCGTCCCGCGGCATCCCGATCGGGTTGAGGACCGAAGGCACCGCCACCCTCGCATTCAGGCCCTGCAGCCAGGCGAGCCCCCACTCCCCGATGGTCTTGTAGGACGCTCCGCTCACCTGAGCGCTCGCTATCGGGACCAGCCTCTCCGCCCCGTATACCCTCCCCAGCGCAACCAGGATCTCCATCATCCGCTGGCGTGTCTCGCCGTACTCACCGTTGAGGATCGCTTCGTCCTCTGTATCAAGATACATCGTCTACGACCATCCTGCACGTATGAATCTGTGTTCTTCCCCCATGACCATTGTGGCGTCCACCCCGACCTTTACGTTCGTCCCGTCTGGAAGGCGGGTGGGATCGAGCGACGACCCGCGGACGCCCGGGACGATCAGCAGGTCGGTATCGCCCCGGACACGGGTGGCGATCGCGAACTCGACGTCGTCAGGGTCGCGGATATCGATGTCCTCGTCCACCACGACCACGTGCTTGAGCGAGGTGTGGGCGGCGAAGGCCGCCAGAATAGCGTTCTTCCCGTCCCCCTGCGTCCTCTTTTTTATCTGGATGACGGCATGGAGGTACCCCGCCCCGCCCCTCGTCAGGAGGACGTCTTTCACCCCGGTCACCTCGCCGACCGCCCGGTAGATCTTCGGCTCGTAGGGAGCGCCCATCAGGAGGCGGTGCTCGTCCCCTGAGGGGAGGATGCCGTGGTAGATGGGATCGTCCTTCACGTACATCCCGGTAAACTCGATGACCGGCTCCCGGCGGATCGGGTCGTAGGTGCCGGTGATATCCACAAACGGCCCCTCGTCCGCCCGGTCGGCACCGATGAACCCTTCAAGCACGATCTCGGCGTCGGGGACGAGCACGCCGTTTGGGCATTCCCGCACCCGGATCTCTCCCCCCAGCAGTTCCGCGGCGTAGGCGAGCTCCTTCCCCTCCGGGACGCGGGTGCAGCTCGCAAACGTCACCAGCGGATGGGTGCCGATCGTGACCGCGATCGGGAGGGTCTCGCCCCGCTCCACTGCCCGCCCGTGCATCGTGTGGGTGTGCCGCCCCTCGACCAGACGGGCGGCGACCCGCCTTTCGTCAAGCACCATCATCCGGTGGATGGACGCGTTCTCCACGCCGTCCTGGCAGGCAAAGACGATGCCCGAGGTGATGTAGCGGCCCGCATCCTTCGGGAAGTGCTTCATGATCGGGAGGAGCGAGAGATCCGGCTCGCGCCTGCCGGAAAGCGCCCCATCGCAGGTGACGGTCCCGCTGCAGGAAGCCGCCGCCAGGTGCGGCACCAGACCGCGCTCGCCGATCCCGAGCGCGGATGCAAGCGACCGCCTGCTTCCCAGCAGGTTCATCACCGCCCGCCTTCCTTCCAGATCGTGGAAGAAGAGTATCTCGCCTGTTCCGGCCGCCATTCTCGGGGCTTCGTACACCGTCGAGCACGTCTCTGTAATATCGCGGACGAGCCCCCGCTCCCGCATCATCTCGATAAAATCACGCATCGTAACCGCTCCATCGCATCCCGAGCCCGTGTTCGATCCCCAGATGGTCGAGCACCCTCGCTGCGACCATATCCACCAGATCGTCGATCGTCGACGGGCGGTGGTAGAACGGCGGGCTCGCCACCATGATCGTCGCCCCGGCCTCGTCGGCGGAGAGCATGTTCTTCAGGTGCACCCGGGAGAGCGGCATCTCCCGCAGGAGGAGGATGCAGGTCCGCCGCTCTTTCAAGCAGACGTCCGCCGCCCGGGTGATCAGGTTGTCGGCATACCCGGCACTGACCGCGGCAAGCGTCTTCATGCTGCAGGGGACGATCGCCATGCCGTCGTACCGGAACGACCCGCTCGCGATATCGGCGGCGAGATCGCTGTTCTCCGCGTAGATCGCATCGAATCCCTCAAGGTCGATGCCTTCGATCCCTGCGATCTGCCGGGCGATATCTGATATGACGATATGCACCGTCGCCTTCTCGCAGAGCGTTTCAAGGAGCCTGCGGGCGTAGATAACGCCGCTTGCGCCGGTAACCCCCACGACAAACTCTTTCCTCATGCCTCTCTCCCGGATGCTATTATGCAGTCAGTTTATCCTGTTTTGTCGGCCGTTTCACGCGCAGCACCTCGATTGCCGCCTGCTCCACGGCCGCTCTCCGCCCCGGGATGCAGTAGACCCCGATCCGCCACTGCTGCCGCCGGGTGTCGTTGAGCGTGCCGATCAGCGGCGAGACCTCCTCGAGGTCCGCCACCGCGTGCCTGTTTTTGACACGGACCTCCATGGCCATGTCGCGGGGCAGGGGCGGGATGTCCACGAGCACCTGCCACGCCTCCAGCCCGGCGGCGTCCGCGATCTCTTCTGCGATCCGCTCCTCTTTCCCGATGCAGAGACCGCTCTGGAGCGCTGCTGCATTTACCCGATCTCCCCCCACGTAGAGCGCCCGCTTGAAGAGATCGCGGTAGTGGACCCGGCGGGCCAGCTCGCGGGCGACCGGCGACGGTGAGGAGAGGAGGTGCTGCATGCAGGCGGCGTCGTCCATGCGCATCATCCCGGCAACGCCCGCCCCGCCCCCGTGCCGGAGGTGTTCGAGCATCGCGTGGACGATCATGCTGCTGGCAATCCGGCTGACGTGGTGGAAGTAGACCGCAGGCCGCATCAGCGTCCGGGCGATGAGCAGCGACTCCGCCGCGTTGATCCCGCCCTCGTCGAGCGCGATGCCGCCGTCGGTGAGGATCGTGCTCCGGATCAGGCGGTGGGCGTCGACCGTGCCGTACGGCACGCCGGTATAGTGTGCGTCGCGCATCAGATAGTCCATCCGGTCGGCATCCAGGCTGCCGTGGATGATGGAGGAGAGGTGGTGGCCCCCGGTGATGACGGCGCAGACGTCGCCGGTGTCGACTCCGACCTGATCGAGGAGGGTGGCCGTCGGCCCATCGCAGACCAGATCCTCGAGCTCGTAATGGTTTCTGCCGGCAAGCTCCCGCATGATCGGCTCTGAAACGTGCGAGAACGGTCCGTGGCCGATATCGTGGAGGAGGGCGGCCGTGCCGACCAGCCTGCTCTCCTCCGGGTCAAGGCCGAGCTGACGGCAGATCAGGCCGGCAAGGTGCATCGTCCCGAGCGAATGCTCAAAGCGGGTGTGGTTTGCGCCGGGGTAGACCAGGTTCGCAAACCCGAGCTGGGCGATGTGCCGGAGGCGCTGCACGTGCGGCGAGTCGAGCAGCCTGCGTGCCGCGGCATCCACCTCCACGTAGCCGTGCACCGGATCCTTGATGATCTTCATCGGATTCAATTAATGTCTGTGTCTACTGAGCATTAATCACTTATGCTGCCTTCTTCTTAATCGGGCAAGGAAGACTCTTCGTTCCTGAGCCGGAGATGCAGGGTTCAACTCCTGCCTACCTCAATCCCGCCTGCAATACTGCTCAGGCGGGTATGTCTTGCCTGAGCAGGCGAATGCAGCCTGATCCCTGCAGAGCGGCATCTGCTCTCGCCGGGTGTTTTGATGAAGCGCTTGCGATCGAATGAGAATATTCCCCTCTGGAAGGTTGTTCTGTCAGAGAAGGCTTTTTTTGGGTGAAGAATCCCATACCTGTACCAGGATCTCGAGGGAGAAGCCTATCTTCAAGGAAGAACGACCCGGGCATGCGGCACGGATCGCAAGGCCCGTCACCGGCAAAGCACTTAGAAAACACCTGCAAAAACTCATGGACGTGCGCATATGATCCATATCGTCGGCCATATGGCGACCGACCATATCTTCCGTGTCTCCCACCTCCCGGAGAGGAATACATCAATCGAGATCCTGGATCACCAGATCTTCTACGGCGGCGGGGCTGCAAACATTGCCGTCGGGATCGCCGCCCTCGGGGGGGAGGCGACCCTTGTCACCGGGGTCGGGGGAGATTTTGACGGATCGGGGTACGACCAATGGCTTGCTCTGCACCGGGTCGGACGGTTTTTCTACGTTGAGAAGGAGAGCAGCACGCCGAGAGCCTGCATGTTTACGGATGAAGCCGAGGATCAGATCACCTTCTTCGAATGGGGAGCCTCCCGTGCCTTTGCGAAGGCCGATCCTCCGTCCTTTGATCGCGTTCATATGGCAACAGCCGATCCGTCTTACAATGTGCTGGCGGCGGAACGTGCCCGGTTCTCCTCCTTTGATCCCGGTCAGGATATCCATAAGTATAGCGCCGAACAGTTCGAACGCCTCCTGGACTCAATCGATATCCTCTTTGCCAACAGGTATGAGGCGGAGTTCATGGGCAGGGCGCTCGGTCATACCGAAGCGGAGCTGGCAGCGCGGGTTCCGGTTGCGGTCTTTACGAGGGGAGGAGAGGGGAGCAGGCTCTATGAGGACACCAGAGTGACGGATATCCCGGCAGTCCCGGTAAAACTCCTGGATCCGACCGGTGCCGGTGACGCATACCGTGCCGGGTTCCTGACGGCGTACCAGAAAGGACGGCCATTGCCTGATTGTTGCCGTGTCGGGACGATCTGTGCGTCTTTTGTGATTGAGCAGCCCGGCTGCCAGACGAACCTTCCCTCCTGGGAACAGATGGAAGAACGGTATCTGACGTACTTTTCGTGATCGCACGCACAACCGCTCTGCAGCCCGGGAAAGGATGCCATCCTTTCCCCCCGGACGCCGGGCCTCGTGCCGGTCCGGGGAAGGGCTCCGAATGCGTATGCCGATCCGGCTCTTGAAGAGCCAGGCGCCTTTCCTGATTTGCATCTTCTGTTATTGCATTCTCGTTTTATCAAGCGTCCGTGTTCTTTCGGGAATTTTATGGTGGCGCGTGTCCAATCTGTGAAGATAGGTGAAGAGACTATGCAGACTGGTGAAGAGAAGATCCGCTGGGCGGAACAGTATATGCCGGTTCTCGGGATGATCAGGGAACGGTTTATTCAAGAGCAGCCGCTGGAAGGGATGGTGATCGGGATGGCGCTCCATGTCGAGGCAAAGACTGCAGTCCTCACCCGGACACTTGCTGCCGGTGGCGCTGAGGTGCATATTACCGGCTGCAATCCCCTCTCAACCCAGGATGATGTTGCAGATGCACTCAGGGCATCCGGAATCCATTGTTTTGCAAAACGCGCATGTTCCCATGATGAGTACTATGCTGCCATCGATCAGGTCCTTGATGCGCGTCCCTCGATCACCATCGATGACGGGATGGATCTGATCCACCACCTCCATACCGGACGGCGCGAGATCCTCCCCTCAGTCATTGGCGGGTGTGAGGAGACGACGACCGGCATTCACCGCTTGAAAGCGATGGAGGCGGAGGGCAAACTCCTCTTCCCGGTCATCGCGGTCAACGACACGCCGATGAAGCACTTCTTCGACAACGTCCACGGCACAGGAGAGAGTGCGCTCACCGCAATCATGGCGACGACGAACATCCTGATCGCAGGAAAGCGGATCGTCGTCGCAGGATACGGCTACTGTGGCAGGGGTCTGGCGACGAAGGCACGGTCGCTCGGTGCACGGGTGATCGTCACCGAGGTGGATCCCCGCCGCGCCCTGCAGGCCCATTTCGACGGGTTTGAAGTCATGGCGATGCATGAGGCGGCACCGATCGGCGAGGTCTTCGTCACGACGACCGGCAACATCGGTGTGCTCCCCGCCGAAGATTTCTCGCTGATGCGGGATGGGGCGATACTCTGCAATGCCGGTCATTTCAATGTCGAGATAGATGTCGACTGGCTTGAGGCGAATGCCGATGCCATCCGGCGGCGTGACGGGATCGACTCGTACGCCTTCGGGGACAGGACAATTCATCTCCTTGCCGAAGGACGCCTTGTCAATCTGGCGACACCAAAAGGCATGGGCCACCCGATCGAGGTGATGGATCTATCGTTTGCCGTTCAGGCTCTCTCGACAGAGTATATGGCCCAACACGGCAGCGATCTCGCCCCCGGCGTTCATAACGTTCCGAGAGCGATCGACGAGCAGATTGCGCGGATGAAGCTGGAATCCCTCGGATGCAGCATCGATACCCTTACCCGAGAACAGGCTGAATATATATCATCATGGGATGTCGGGACATAACCGGTCTATCCTGACCGTCCACTACCTTTTTTATGAACAAGTGAGAGGCGATTGGAGGCCGTGTGCCGCCAGCAACGATATCTGCATTCAGGAGAGCACCCGGAGAAGCCTGAAAGCCAGAACGTATGAGATTGAGCAGCGGAGGTCGAGTACACACATCCTCCACAGCCCGGAAGAAGGACCGCGAAAAGAGGCGTCATGGAGCGCAGGTGAGATCTTCAACAGAGTCGTTCAATGGGCAAATATTAAGTAAATACCAGTCTTTTTTACGTACTGAACGTATTTAAGAGAGGATTTTTGATGAAGCGAAATATTAAAGTGAAGCCTTTGAGGCAGATGCCGATAGATGAGCAGGAGATCGAACTGGTTGAGCGCAAGGGCATCGGGCATCCCGACAGTCTCGCCGACGGTGTGGCGGAGGCGATCAGCAGGGCGCTCTGCCGGGAGTATGAGGAGCAATGTGGCGCCATCCTCCACCACAACACCGATCAGGGTGAGGTCGTTGCAGGAGCATCCCTCCCTGCGTTTGGAGGCGGGGAGATCGTCCGTCCGATCTACTTCCTTCTGACGGGCAGAGCGACGAAGCGCTTCAATGGGCATGTAATCCCGACCGATGCAGTAGCGGTCGCAGCGGCCCGAAAGTATCTCGCAGAGACGCTTCCGACCCTGAATATGGAGCAGGATGTCATTGTTGATTGCAGAATGGGCGATGGGTCGACCGATCTCTGCGATGTCTTCAGGACATCCGGCGAAAACTCGGTACCGCGCGCCAATGACACTTCGTTTGGCGTCGGCCATGCCCCCTTCTCTGAGGTCGAGCAGATTGTCCTTGCGATGGATCATGAGCTTAACGCTGTCCTCCGTTCAAAGCATCCGATGATCGGCTACGATGTCAAGATTATGGGGCTTCGCGATGGCGATGCGATGACGTTTACCGTCGCCACTGCTATGGTCGATCGGTACTGCTCGTCCTTCGACGAGTATCTCGAGATGACCGAGATCATGAAGGAGCAACTTCAGGCCGTGGCCGGCCGGCATACCCGGCGAAAGGTCTCCGTCGCGGTGAACACAGCGGACGATATCGAGAACAAGAGCGTCTTCCTGACCGTAAACGGCACCTCCGCCGAGATGGGTGACGACGGGTCCGTTGGCCGGGGAAACCGGATCAATGGGCTGATCACGCCAAATCGGCCGATGAGCATGGAGGCAGCGAGCGGGAAGAACCCGATAAACCATATCGGCAAGATCTATAACCTCCTTTCGACCGAGATCGCACAGGAGGCCTGTGCACAGGTTGACGGCATATCCGAGATGTACATCCGTCTCCTCTCGCAGATCGGCCATCCGATCGATAAGCCGCTCGTTGCAGGCGTGCAGATCATTCCGGAAGACAATGCGGGCTTTGCATCCATCTCCCGCGACGTCGAGGAGATCGTGAATGACCGGCTTGCCGATATAAGAAGCGTCACCGAGAGGGTCATCAGAGGCGAGCTCAAGACCTTCTGACCGGTCCGGGCTTCTTTCCGGCAGATGGCAAAAACTATCTTGGCATCATCCTTTTTCACCCGATCTTTTCCCCCTGCCACTGGTTCGCTCGATGGTTCGCCCGCGCCGATGGAAAGCGCGCAAAGAAGTTCTTGCCGCCCGCTTCGGATGCGAATCCAGCTGCCGGATCAGCCACGGCAGGTGATCGGTTGTTTTGGTTCTCCATAGAGCAAAATCCACTCACTGCTGCGATTGCAGACCACAAATCCTCGCCGCGGCTTCATGGCGTCGCCCCTTCGGCCAGCCCGCACCGGCATATCCCTCCTCTCCCGTCTCGATGCATCGATCGCCGCAGTTCGGGTTGAACCCGCGCCATGCAGTATTGTTGTTGTCAACGGAGGGTGAGACGCCGTCCATACCGGGAGGACCTCGTGGGTCCAGGACATCTTGCCGGGCGGAGTGATGCAGGAGACCGGCGACGGCGTAAAGGGTGATCTGGCGAGCCTCATTCCCTTCGCCGTATACGAAACGGACGGTTCCGTGAAGAACTGCGACGCTCTGCCCATGAGGAAAGGGTGGCAGCCGCACCGGGAGAAATCGATTATAATGGGTTTGTTGCGCCGCCGGATCTGCAGATAAGCGCGGCTTTACTACTTACATTATCTTGTATATAAACATTATTCGAAGGTTATTTTGACGTTGATGACGTAAGGGCATGCGAGGAGACTCCCATGACACTCAATTTACCAGATTATGTGGGCTCCTGCGCCTTTGGCATCAAGATGGGGGTGATTGTCCCGGGGTCTGATCTCCAGACGATGCTCCTTCAGGAGATCACGAAGCTCGACCGCGACAATATGCTGGCAGACTGCGACGTCCTGGCCATCACTGAATCCATCGTGGCGCGTGCCCAGAATAACTTCATCGGTACCGATGTGGTTGCAGAAGACGTCAGGGAAACGCTCTCCCTCCAGCCGGACAGCACGGTGGGCGTGGTCTTCCCCATCGCCAGCCGCAACAGATTCTCTCTGATCATGGAGGGAATTGCCAGGGCCGTACCCGAGGGACAGGTGGCAGTCCAGTTCTCCTACCCGCATGATGAGGTGGGAAACCAGATCATCCCGCCGGAAGTGGCCTGTGAACTGGAGGCCAGAACAGGCGGCCTGATCACATCCGGCGACCTTGACCGGGAGTACACCCATCCGCTGACCGGCGTGAATTACATCGGCCTGTATGAGGAGATCATCCGCCGGGCAGGGGCCGCACCCCGGATCTTCCTCTGCAACGATCCGCGGAGGATTGACGACTTTGAGCCTGACGGGGTGGTCGTCGCCGACATCCACACCCGGGAGAGGACCCGGTCGGTCGTCAGCGGGGTGGTGGGCAACTGCTGCACCCTGCGGGATCTCTGCAACCGGGGCGATTCTCCTCCGACCTCGGAGTGGGGGCTTTTAGGCAGCAACATGTCCTCCGGGAGCAGGCTGAAACTGGCGCCGTATCTTGCCGATGTCTTCGCCTGCAGCCTCCAGGAGGAGATCCGGGAAGCGACAGGGAAGCATGTGGAAATTCTCATCTACGGCGACGGCGCTTATAAAGACCCCGGCAGCGGCATTTACGAACTGGCCGACCCGATAACCGCCTTCGGGGCTACGGCGGGCATCGACGGCTGCCTCCGGGAGGGGTTTAAGATGAAGTACCTGGTCGACCTGCACCATGAGGCCGGCAGGTCGGAGGAAGAGATTTCGGCGCTTCTCCGGGAGGAATCCGCGCGGACACGGGCGATCGACTGCATCACCTGCGAGGGCACCACGCCGCGATGCATGAGGGACGTTTTGGCAAGCCTTGCCGACCTGGTCAGCGGGTCAGCGGATGCGGGCACACCCATGATCCTGATCAAGGGCATATACAATAGAGAAAGTCTGGAAGAATTCCAGGGCGAGAGTTGCCCGGAGAGTCTCCTGTGATAAAAATAAAGTGATTGGCAGCAGGTCCAATCTGAATCCAAACCTGGAATGGAGGTGGTACTATTAGTAGTGAGGAAGAAAACCTGAAAGAAAAATTTAGGGAAGAGTATGCGAGGGGTTTGTCCGAAAGGTGGGATGAGATTGTAAACTGGGAGAAGAGAAAAGAGAGCGAAGATGGATTTTTTGAAACACTTCTGAAGGACTACGGAGTAATAGACGTGCTGGATATTGCCTGCGGCACAGGTTTTCACGCTATTCATCTAGCCAAGGAGGGCTTCAATGTAAAGGCAACGGACGGTTCGGACGAGATGCTGGCCCAGGCCAGAGCCAACGCCGGAGAGCACAATGTCGAACTGGAAATAGGGAAAGCTGATTGGCTCACGCTGACAAAGAATATCGACGAGAGATACGATGCCGTTATCTGTCTTGGAAACGCCCTGACCCATCTGTTTTACAGAGAGTATTACCAGAGAGCCATAAATGAAGTATATCGGTTGCTGCACCGTGGAGGCATATTTGTCGTTGACCAGAGAAATTATGACGCCATTCTGGATAAGGGATATACCAGCAAGCATAAATACTACTATTGCGGCGAAGAAATTGAGATACATCCCGTAACCATACAGGATGACCTCGTTAAAATCGAGTATAAATTTAGCGCGATCGAAAAGTATTACCTGAGCCTGCATCCCATTCGAAGGGATATCCTCACCCGATACCTCTTCGAGGCGGGCTTTGATGAAGTACGAACATACGGTGACTTTGAAGAAGAGTTCGAACCCTATGAACCTGACTTCTTAATCCATGTAGCCGAGAAGAAGTAGCCCTCCGGGCTACAAAAAATATTTTTGCCTCGAAGCCTTGAGGCGCGCTCCGGAATACCTCCTTTGGACTCCTCGTGAAGCAGGTCGTTGATATCGCCATATCAGGCAGGCCGGGGACATCTCCGGACTCATGCCATGGCGACGGATGGGTCTGTGAAAGGCTGGTGCACGATACTAAAGTCGTCTGGCAGCAAAGAGCCCCCAGCCCAGCTTGTTTTCAAAGGCCTTCTCTACCCAGAAACGAAGACTGATCAAATAATTATCAATCCATTCCTCTGGCAGATTTCTCTCTTCTATCAGGTATTCCTTTTTTCTCATCAGGTTATCATGCGCTGCCTGGTATGACTTCCCGAGGTTGACATTCCCTAAATCGCTGATATTCTCGACAATAAAACCCGCACGAGGCAACTGCTCTTCATAGAAGTCAAACGCTGCCAGATAGGGTACATTCACCCTCTCATAGATCACTTCTGCTTCCTCCGGCGTCATCGAAGGCATCTGTAACACATCGGAAAAGACAAACCGCCCCCCTTTTTTCAGGACACGGGCACATCCTTTCAATAGCGCTTCCTTATCAGGACTGTGCAGCATCGCATCCTGGCTGACCAGGATATCAAACGCCCCGTCCTCAAAGGACATGTTATTGTAGCTTCCCTGCACCACAGTGATGAGGTGATCCAGCCCTTCCTCACGGTTCTTTGCCGCTGCATATGCATTCTCCCTCCGGGAGATGTTCAGGGCCGTTACATGACAGCCGGTACGCCGGGCAATGAACCTGGGCAGCCCGCAGAGGCCGCTTCCAAGATCCAGGATCTTGCATCCCGGGTTGGTATCAAGGAAGCTCAACAGGTATTCGTTGGCCTTGCGCCCTGCCTGAAAAAAATCATTCGTCTCGTTAAAAATGCCGAGGTGGTGGTTTTCCCCTCCCCAGCATTCTAAATACATTTCGTGCGCTATACCGTCATAGTATTCCTGCGTGATCTTCGTGTAGTCCTTATGCTCTGTCATCAGGGGTATTCCTCCACGTTTTTCTGATCTACCACTTCGCTCCAGATGAGCGCTACTGTTCTCCAATCCATGCGGCAACCTTCTCGGGGTTGGCATCAACCCACTTCTTCGCCGCTTCATCCTCCGGCATGCCGCTCTCGATGTCGGTCATCACCGAGGCGATGTCCTCGGCAGTCCACTGGAACCGCTCAAGGATCCCGTAGGCTTTCGGATCGTCTTCCGCCAGGCCCAGCCGTGCGAGGGTCACGATATCGTCAGCTTCGCCGTAAGCACCCTTCGGATCATCGAGGAACTTGAGATCCCAGCGGCCGAACTTCCAGTGCGGCGACCATCCCGTCACCACGATCCATTCCTCATTGTTGATGGAGGAACGGAGCTCGGCAGCCATGCCTGCAGCGCTGCTCGCTACCAGTTCGTAGTCGAGGCCGTACGCATCGATGGCGTGCTCAGTCCATGCCATGACGCCGGCACCGGGCTCGATGCCGATGATCTTGCCGTCAAACTGGTCCGCGACATCGTTCATCTCCTCAATGGAGTCGATGGTCACATAGGCGGGCACGACAAGGCCGTGTCGGCCGTCACCGGGAATGTTCTCGGTAACATAGTCTATCTGATCGCCATACTCCTCCCAGTAATGTTCATGGATATGGGGGAGCCATGCTGCCGTCGTAAAGTCAACACTCCCGCGGGATAGCGAAGCATAGAGTGGACCCGCGTCTACTGCCGTCAGAGTAACATCATATCCTGCCTGCTCGAAGACTTCTTTCGTGACATGGGTGCTGGCGATTGCACAGTCCCATGCGACGTAGCCGATGTTCACCGTCGCTCGCGGCTCTTCATCGACACATCCTGCCATCAGAATGGTCGCCATGAAGAGAAGTCCGACGATCACTAAGGCGTTTCTTCTTTTCAAAAACACACAATCACATCCGGATTGATTTCCTACCAATGGCAGTTCGCTTAAAAAGGCCAAGAGTTGACCAGCTCCACTATCTTGCTTACCATACAAAAGAGTTTTGATTGCCTCTTCTCTGCTCCTGTCTATTGAGCTGCGATTCTATCAGGAATGACAGCGCTGATCACGAGGGGCTTTCCTCCCTGCTTGCCCCTTGAGCTGTCCGCATGTCAATATCTCGAAACGCAGTATCAATTGCGAATCGCCGGGTGGCCTCGGCTGTGGCGAACGCATCGCGGCATCTGTCCCGCTGGAACGATGGTGCTACCGGGCTGCCGATATCACCCTACGGGCGCTGACATAGTGGAATCCCCTCTCCGGCTCACCCGCTCCTCCTCGATTGGCCTTTCTGCTGGTGTTCCTCTGGGTGCGGCTATCCTCATGGGAGGCCGCCTGCAGGCATCGAGTGCAGCAGTGAGCCGCGCCTTTGCAACCATTTCTGGATACGGTGGAGACTGATATGAGGTGAGCGCCGAGATGCGGGTTCTCTCTGGATGCCGGATAGTATCAATGCATGCGTGGCGGACGCAAACCCGGAGGGTGATTCGCCTGCAGGTGAAAATTCTTCACGTATAAAACAGAAAAAAAGTTAGACATGATCACCTTCCTTGCTGGCGGAACCGGGACTCCGCGGCTTCTCCGGGGTGTCCGGCAGATCGTCTTTGATCCCGAGATCGCGGTCGTCGCAAACACCGCGGAGGACAGCTGGATCTCGGGCAACCACCTCTCGCCCACGCTCGATACGCTCATGTTCCTCTTTGCGGGCATCCTGAACACCAGGGCGTGGCAGGGGATCCGGGGCGACACCTTCGCGACCCACCGTTACCTGGAGAGGGTCGGGGGGCGCGAGGTGCCGCCCATCGGGGATCGCGCCCGCGCCTTCCAGATCGCCCGGGCGAACATGCTCAGGCAGGGAAGGACGATATCCGAAGCGGCCCGGGTGCAGGGTGACGCCCTCGGGATCACTGCAACGATCCTGCCGATGACGGATGCGGCGGTCGCCACCTCCGTCGAGACCGGCGACGGCATCATGCCGGTATCCGTGTACTGCTCGGAGTATGCCGGGGACGCCGGGATCCGGCGGATCCTCCGATCCGGGGAGGAGGCGGTCGCCACCGACGCCGTCCTTGCGGCGCTCCTGGCGAGCGATGCCGTCATCATCGGCCCGGACAACCCGGCACGGGGCATACTGCCGATCCTTGCGTGCAGGGGTGTTGCCGACGCGCTTGAGGATCGGTTCGTCATTGCCGTCTCCCCCTTCCGGGACGGCGCCTTGGAGGAAGGCTGCGGGGCGGCGTTCATGCGGGCGGCAGGCTACGAACCGACGTCCTCGGGAGCATATTGCGCGTATGCGGATATCGTCGACGTCTTTGTGCAGGATATACGCGATCCGGTGGAGGTCGAAGGCTCGCTTCGGCTGAATACCCGCATGTGGAGGGAACGGGACAGCGAATCCCTGGCCTGGGACATCATCGCGATCGTCAGGCAGCATGCCTCCTGAGGGGCTTCGCCCGGAGCTGCATGCATCGCAGTCGGCGTGCGATCCGGGTGCGAGGCCAGTTGGCTACGGGTGCGGTCGATGAAACGCCCATGAGGCGCTGTATCAGGTTTAACCAATGAATCGCCCATGAAACCCCCGGAGAGGCAACAAGCTCAACCGATGAAAATTCTTGACGCTGTACAGACGCTCCGGGTCCGGTATCTCCCGGGTCTCCCGGGAGAGTGGACCGTGGGGGACATCCCAATGGGGGTGGGGACAGGGGAGGGGGAGACCCCCTCCCCGCATGCCGCCTCCCCCCATGAGGATAGGCGGCGGGAAGCCGTGTACGGGAGCGAATTGAGCTGGAGCGACAAGAGCCTTCCATTTTAGAAACGGTTCGCATTTTCATGGGAAAATACCATTGAAACCGGAAACGGAGGCCGGATCAGGGATTTTCATCAGGTGCGCCTGCAGCCCCTCTCAGGGGCTTCATAGGCGTTTAATATGAACATTGATGGTGAATGTCACCATCCGCTTCCATCCGGTATGCCTGTGCCCCTGGACTCATGTGGTTTCATGGAAAAATCTCTGCGTTCTGCACCGATATCCCGGGTCCGGTATTCTCCTCTGGTTCTCCCGCTCCAGTGGATCGAGGGGGAGATTGCCTCCCGCAGACTCTTTCTCTCGTGAGGATGGCTGGCAGGAGGCCGTATATGGAAATGCCGCCCTCTTATGCCTGCCTCTTCCGCCGGACAGCCGAGGCCACGCAGGCGAATCCGATCAGGAGGCCTGCAGAAAGGGCCGGAGTCGGGAATTCAGGGACAGTAATCTCGGATTCTTCCACGCGCTCCGGGATATTGTTGTCTGAAGAGCCAGGAGCAGAAGGATTTCCGGAAGCGGAATTGCCGACACCGGGATTGCCAACAGCGCCCCCCGCTCCTCCCTTGGGAAGGAAGCCGCCAACACTCTTGAAGGCATGGATGATCGGGATGTTGCTGCCCGGTTTCCTGTCCGTGTCATTGACGTCTTCACTGCCCGGGCCGCCGTCATGCGGAGGCACGAAGGATCCGTCGCTATTGGTAGCCGGTCTAAATTCTGTGTCTATCTCATCCTCAAGCGTGTCCCCCGATAGCACAAACAGGGCTACGACGACAAATGCCATGAGAACGAGTGCTGCGAGAAGACCCCTCTTCTTCTTATTCATTACCATCACCTCTTGTTTACACCGGCATCTCAATGGTGGGAGTGCTCTGTTGCGGCCAGCAGATCATTATGGATGCCATTGTGCAGACCCGGAGCACTGCTGGATTGTTGCTCTCTGCTTCATTCATCATCCTTCAGGGCTGAACAATGCCCTTTCTCCTCCAGGATGGGTCGATCGGTGGATTGGCTCCGGATTACGCTGCTTTGCGTTTTTTTACTTCTTCTATTATTTAAATCTATGTCTGCAAAGTCAAAGGCATATATAACGTTGTTAAATACCTGAAATCGCATATAACAGGTAATTTATGAAACAATTGAAAAGATTATATTGAATTTTCCATCGAACAAAAAGCATGCTATATATACAATGATATGCCAAAAATTGCCTGAACCGGCGTTAAATACACAGTCTTATATATATGTAGATGAATGCTGTGCAATAATACAAACGCATATATCTAGATTAGCATTCTCCGATCTCCCGCAGTACATATTTTTTCAGTGAAAGAGCTTCAAATAGCCATATGATACTCCAGACGGCCGGGTATAATCCATATCCGCGATCAACCCCCCCCCCGCGTGGCCTCTCCGGAGAACGTGCCGCACCCGGAGCGTTCCCGAATGACGCTTCGATAGACCCCCTGCTGGAGATCCCGGGGATTGCTGGCGGAGAAAATCGGTATACTCCCCGCAGGGCTGCGGGTACCGATGATTCAGGCGGGGACATCTGTCGCCTGCGCTCCCTCTCGCTACCCCGGAGGGCGGGGGCATCCCTGCGGAGTGATAGCAGGGTAGAGGACACGTGTGGGTTCTGACCCGCGATTTGCCGGATGAGGTATGTATGGGCGCTCCTTCCCGGGTAAGCCTCCGGTTTGCAGAGGATTTCGGAATCTCTCCTGCTTTTCTGCGTCGTATCCTGGTTTTGGAAATATATCGGTGAACTGAAATTGGCAATCTTCTTATGTCGCGGACAGCAGTACTGATCAATGATAACCTTCCTCTCAGGGGGGACGGGGACGCCGAAGCTGCTCCGCGGCATGCAGGAGCTCATGGAAGACCGCGATTTCGGTGTCGTCGTGAATACTGCCGAGGACATATGGCTCTCGGGCAACCACCTCTCTCCTGATCTCGATACGGTGATGTATCTCTTTGCCGGGATGCTTGATACGTCGAGATGGTGGGGGATTCGCGGGGATACCTTCACCTCGCACGAGTTTCTGCAGAAACTCGGCATCGACGAGTTCATCATGGTCGGTGACCTCGATCGGGCGGTGCATATCGCCCGGGGGGAGATGATCAGAGGCGGCCTCTCCCTTACGGAAGCGACAGAGGGGCTCTGCAGGAGGCTCGGGGTGCAGGCCGCTATCCTTCCCATGACCGACACGGAGGTGACGACCATGATCGTTACCGCCGAGGCGTCCATGCACTTTCAGGAGTACTGGGTGAAGCACCGCGGCGCAGTGGATATCGTCGGGGTGGAGCGCCGGTATCAGACGCCTCCGGAAGCAACGGGGAACGTCCTCTCCGCCATTGAAGAGAGCGACGCCGTCGTCATCGGGCCGAGCAACCCGGTCACCAGCATCTCTCCCATCCTCGAGTGCTCGGGCGTCAGGGAGGCCCTGCGAAAGCAGTTCGTGATCGCGATCAGCCCCTTCATCGGGGATCAGCCGATCAGCGGGCCGGCGGCGGCGCTGATGCGGGTATCCGGCCACGAGCCCACATCGGCCGGCACCTTCAGGATGTACGCGGACTTCGTCGATCTCTTCATGCAGGATACCCGCGATCCGGTGGAGATCGACGGCGCGGTGCGGAGGGACACGCTGATGGTGAACCGCGGCAAGAGCGTGGATCTCGCAAAGAGCGTCCTTGAGATCATCAACGGCTGACGGAAGAAAAACCCGAAAGCCCGGTCAGCGCCCGCCCCTTGCCAGCCGCTCCTTCTTCTCCCTGTAGTCTCTGATCGCGTTGTGGAGAGCATCTGCCGCCAGGTTTGAGCAGTGCATCTTCCGGGGGGGCAGCCCCTCCAGTTCGCCGGCGACGTCGTCGCGGGTGATCGTGAGCGCTTCGTCGACATGCTTCCCTTTTGCCATATCGGTGACCATACTGCTCGTCGCGATGGCCGAACCGCACCCGAACGTCCGGAATTTGATATCCTCGATGATATCGTCCTTCACCCTGATGAATATCTCCATGATATCGCCGCAAACGGGGTTGCCCACCTTTCCGTAGCCGTCCGGGTCTTCGATCACCCCCACGTTGTGGGGATTCATGAAATGCTCCATCACCTTCTGGCTGTATCCGATCTGGTCCGCCATGCCGGTCACCTCTTCTATAGCGTGTAATGGATCTCACCCGTTTAACTGTTTCCCTGTGTGCCGGGACGCGGCAGGCAGTGATCGTGCGCATCAATATGCGTGCCCATCCGGTGGGTCGCCGGCGGAGGCGGCGCCCGCCGCCCGGCGGCCCGTAATGTCGCCGCAGTACAGTTATTTCATTAAAATTGCTGAAATTATCGGGCAATTCAGGGATAAGAAGAGAATATTCGCTCCTTTTTGCATTCGTGAGGCGTATCACCAAAAATTTTAACAATGCTGAAGGTAAACCATCGATAATGGTTGTTCCAACGCGGTGTTTCTTCACGAAAGGTGTGGGAGTACACAAGGATCGGCTCGCATCATTCGAGCTTGCCCTGAGGAAGGCGGGCATCGAGAAATACAACCTCGTCTACGTATCCAGCATCTTTCCCCCGAACTGCAAGCAGATCCCGGCGGAGGAGGGCTTGAGGCAGCTGAGTCCGGGCGAGATCACCTATGTGGTCATGGCAAAGAACGAGACAAATGAGCCGCACCGGCTGATCTCCGCTGCCATCGGTCTTGCCATGCCGAAAGAGCCGAACGAGTACGGCTACCTCTCCGAGCACCATGCCTTCGGCGAGACGGCAGAGATATCAGGGGAATACGCGGAGGATCTCGCGGCAACCATGCTTGCGACGACGCTCGGCATCGAGTTCGATCCGGATCGGGCATGGCAGGAGCGGGAGCAGATCTACAAGGCGAGCGGCAGGATCATCCACACCACGCATATCTGTCAGACTGCGGAGGGGGATATGACCGGACGGTGGACAACCGTTATTGCCGGGGCCGTCTTTATATAAACCCGGGAAGAATCTGACCGGGAAATCTCTCTTCTCTCCGGCCGGTGCGGCCTCCGCCGGCATTCTTCCGAATCGCAAAGCAGAATACCAACGAGAACGCATGATAAACAGGTTTTGACATGCGCATACCGATACGGGACGTAACTCCGAATACAGTATATGCAGAGATCATTGGATGGGTACATGAAGTCCGCGATCTCGGCGGTCTCACGTTCTTCCTGATCAGGGATCGGACCGGCATCATCCAGGTCACGGTATCAAAGAAGAAGGCGGCGAGCTCGGTGATCGAGGCGGCGCGTGACATCTCCCGGGAATCCGTCGTCCGGGTAGCGGGCGGTGTAAGGGCGATCGACAAGGCGCCCGGCGGCAGGGAGATCAGCCCTGATGAAATCGAGGTCATCAGCGAAGCCGGAAGCCCGCTTCCTCTGGACGTCGTCGAGAAAGTGCCTGCCGAGATGGACACGCGGATCGATGCGCGGTTCATGGACGTGCGGAAACCCCGCGTCAGCGCGATATTTTTCGTCCGCAATGCGGCGATGCACGCCATCAGCGATTTTCTCTTCACCCGGGGCTTCATCAATATCACGACGCCGAAGATCGTGGCGGCGGCCACCGAGGGCGGCACCGAGCTCTTTCCCATCGCCTACTTCGAGAAGGAGGCGTTCCTCAACCAGAGTCCGCAGCTCTACAAGCAGATGATGATGGCTGCAGGCTTTGAGAAGGTCTTTGAGATCGGGCCGATCTTCCGGGCGGAGGAGCACAACACCACCCGGCACTTAAACGAGGCCACCTCCATCGATATCGAGGTCTCGTTTGCCGACCATAACGACGTGATGGAGATACTCGAGGAGATCATCGCAGCGGTCTACCGGAACGTCGCCGACACCTGCGGAGAGCCTCTCGCACACCTCGGCATCGATCCGGACGTCCCGAAGACGCCGTTCCCCCGGATCACCTACGCAGAGGCGCTCGAGATCGCGAACCGGCGGGTTGAAGAGGATATCCGGTTCGGCGACGATCTCGGGACAGCGGCGGAGAAGGCGATCGGCGATGAGATGGGCGAGCATTACTTTATCACCGACTGGCCGACCGCGATCAAGCCCTACTACGCCATGCCCTACGAGCACGACCCCGAGATATCAAAGGCATTCGACCTGATGCACCCCCGGATGGAGCTCGCTTCCGGCGCCCAGCGCGTCCACCAGCACAACCTGCTGGTCAGGCAGATCAGGTCGAAAGGCCTCTCGCCCGAGAGCTTTGAGTTCTACTTGAAGCCGTTCCGGTACGGCATGCCCCCGCATGCGGGATGGGGGCTCGGCGCCGAGCGGCTGGTGATGACGATGCTCGATCTCGGCAATATCCGCGAAGCCGTCCTCTTTCCGCGGGACAGGCACAGGATCACGCCATGACCCTGCCTGACCTGCTCCTGCCCACGACGGTCATCGGGAGTTATCCCGTCGTCGAGAAGAAAGGCCTCCTTGGATTTATGGATCCGCTGAAGGGGGCCGTTGAGACGGCGGTTGCCGACCAGATCAGGGCAGGGATCGATATCATATCGGACGGGCAGGTCAGGGGCGATATGATCCGGGCATTCACCGGCAAACTGCCCGGGATCCGGGGGCAGGCGGTGGTCGGGAAGGTGCTGCCGCCGCCAGCGCCGATCACGCTTGCAGACACGAAATACGCGCTCACCCGCCACCCGCACGTGAAGGGGATCCTCACCGGCCCGAGCACGCTGGCGCACGCCCTCAAGCTCGAGACGCGGATGTACCGGGACCGGGAGGAAGTCGCGCTCGATCTTGCGCGGGCGCTGGCGTTTGAGGCCCGGCACCTTGAAGCTGCCGGGGTTGCCATCCTCCAGATCGATGAGCCGATCCTCTCGACCGGTGCGGCGAACCTGCAGGCGGGAAGGGAGGCGGTCGATCTGATCACCTCGACGCTCCGCGTCCCCTCCTGCCTGCATGTCTGCGGCGATCTCGGCGGAGTAATCGACGAGATACTGAAGATCCGCGTATCGATCGTTGATTTTGAGTTTGCAGCCAATCCGGCGAACCTGGAGATCCTCGCGGCAAAAGACCTGGGCGGACGCCGGGTCGGCTACGGCTGCGTGGACTCAAGCAGCCCCGCGGTCGAGGATGCTGCCCTGATCCGCGAGCGGATTCTTCAGGGTATCGAGATATTCGGCCCTAAAACCATGCTCGTCGATCCCGACTGCGGCCTCCGGATGCTTCCCCGCGAGGCAGCTTTTTTGAAACTGCAGCATATGGCGGCGGCAGCGCGGGAACTGCGCGCCGAGTACGGATAAGGCCATCCCGGAACGAACAGCCACCCCTGTGGGTGACAGGTTCAACCGCGAGGTGCTGCATTGAAGTTTGAATCCTCTTTTCCCGGGCTTTTCCGTTCCAGTGGGCCGGGTCTCCCCCTGAGACGATAGTCGGTATGATTCCGTAAACGGGAGCGTATTGCGTCGGGCAGCACCACCCATGTTCATATAAAGACGCGTATGAGGCCGTTTTGCGGCCTCAGGCGCAACTGATGAAAATCCGTGAGCGGATATCGATACCCAGTTTCCAGTTCTCGCAGACAATCCCGGTGTAGTGGACCGTGAGGACAATCGCCAGGGGGTGGGGCGGGGGGGGGGGGGGGGGGGGGCGCCCCCCCCCCCCGCCCCCCCCC
>JAHKLN010000052.1 GCA_020854755.1 Methanomicrobiaceae archaeon
CCGGGAGATCCCGAAAGACGCCTTCTCCGGATACATCCTCTCCTCGTTTGCAGAGGCAGATATTGCGATTGCAGAAGACACGGTGGATGCGCTCCTCGCTCTATCGGCGTGCCATCCGCACTACACGCAGAGGCTCTGCTTCGATCTCTGGTATCGGGGAAAGATTCGGGGCGAGATTACACAGAGCGATCTCGATGCCGTGCTCGGGGAGGTCATTGCCGATCTCGAGGACTCGTACCTTACCATCTGGGGCTCGCTGACGCCAAACCAGAAGAAGGTGCTGCTTGCCGTCGCACAGGGCGAGGGAGATCTCTTTTCCGGCACCTTTGTGCGGGCATATGATTTCAGAAGCCCGGCAAGCGTACAGTCGGCGCTCCGGAAACTGATCGAGAAAGAGATCGTGGCCGAGACCGGCGGCACGTACCGGTTGTCCGATATCTTCATGGGATACTGGCTAAAACAGCGGTTTGTCGGGGAAGCGCGGCTTTCCGCCGGATCCTGACGCCTTCAGGCATGGGATGGCACCCGGGTATACCGTCTGCTTTTTTCCCATGGCTGATAGAATGAATTAAGAGAGGGTAAACCCATGACCCCGCAGGCATCATTCCAGGAGGAGACGATGATCGAAGAAATACGCAGAGAAAGGTTTTCCCATGTGCCGGAGCGGATCTCCGGTCTTGTGGATTTATCGTTCAATCTCTGGTGGAGCTGGAATCCGGCGGCAGCAATGCTGTTTAAGCAGCTGAACACCCAGGAATGGAAGGAGTGCGATAGAAACCCGGTCAAGGCGCTCCAGGATATTCCGGTGGGGTATCTGGAGCGGGCGGCGAAGAACCGCGAGTACCTCCGCAGGTATGATATCGTCATGCACCGGTTCAGGCAGTATATGATGACCACACGGAGCAGCTGGTTCTCCGAGCAGTATCCGGAACGCAGGCCGCTGACAATCGCTTACTTTTCATCGGAATTCGGGCTGCACCACTCCCTCCCGTTCTATGCCGGCGGGCTCGGCTTCCTTGCCGGAGACCATCTCAAGGAGTGCAGCGACCTCGGCGTGCCGATGGTCGGCCTCGGATTCATTTATGCCGGCGGGTACCTCCACCAGCATATCGAGGCCGATGGATGGCAGAAGAACGTCGAGGATGTCTTTGACTGGGAGGGCGCCCCCATAACAAGGGTGCTCGACGATTCCGGGAGTCACATGGTCGTACAGGTGCCGCTCATCGATCCCGCGCTGTATGTCCGCGTATGGAAGGTGCAGGTCGGCAGGATCCCGCTCTACCTCCTTGATACCAACGTCGAGCTGAATATGCCCGAGTACCGGGATACCTCCCGCCGGCTGTACCTCGGGGATATCGAAGGGAGGCTGCGGCAGGAGATCGCTCTCGGCATCGGCGGGCGGAAGGTCTTAAACACACTCGGCATCACCTATTCTGCAGTGCACTTGAACGAAGGGCATTCAGCGTTTGCCCTGCTCGAGCGGATGCGGGAGCGGGTTGAACGGGGAATGACGCCTGAGGATGCCATGTACCAGGTGCGGGGGACCTCTGTCTTCACCACCCATACCCCGGTACCTGCAGGGCACGATGTCTTTCCTCTGGATCTCATTGAGACCTACTTCGACTCCTATTACCCGTCCCTCGGGCTTGACTGGGAGGCGTTCACCGCCCTTGGAAGGCACCCCGACTATCCCGATTCGGGATTTGACATGACCGCACTCGGCTTCAGGCTGTCCCGGTTCCATAACGGTGTCAGCAAAAAACACGCAGAGGTGGCCCGCCGGATGTGGCAGAACATATGGCCCGAGCTGCCCGAAGAGCAGTCGCCCATCGATGCCATTACAAACGGCGTCCATCTGCCGACATGGCTGAACAACAAAATGGATCTGCTCTACAGCCAGTACATCGGTTCTTCCTGGCCGTCCTGGCAGGATGAGCACGACAATCCCGACATCTGGAGTATGATAGACGAGATCCCGGATGGTGAGCTCTGGGATATCCACCTCTGGTTGAAGATGAAACTCTTCGCCAGGATCCGGGAGCGCAAACGCAGAAAGTGGGCTGAATACCGGAATGAGCCGGCAAATGTCGTTGCCGAAGGGCTGATGCTCGATACGAGCGCACTGACGTTCGGCTTTGCACGCCGGATATGTGATTATAAACGGGCGGATCTGATATTTCACGATCTGGATCGGCTCGAGCGCCTGGTGACGAACCGCTGGATGCCGGTGCAGTTCGTCTTTGCCGGAAAAGCCCATCCGGCAGACAGGAGGGGCAAAGAGATCCTCCAGCGCATCTACCAGCTTGCCGAAGATCCCCGGTTTGCAGGGAGGATCGCTTTCCTCGAGGACTACGGAGAGCAGCTCGCCCGCTATCTGGTTCAGGGCGTCGATGTCTGGCTCAACAACCCGTTGCCGCTCATGGAGGCAAGCGGCACGAGCGGCATGAAGGTGGCCTTAAACGGCGTTTTGAACCTGAGCATCCTGGACGGCTGGTGGCTTGAGGGGTATAACGGCAGGAACGGGTGGGCGTTTGAAGGGCACCCCCCCTCGCCCGATCGGGATGCGGCGGATGCGAACGCTCTCTACGAGATTATTGAGAAGGAAGTGGTGCCGCTCTACTACGCGAGAGCGCTCAACGGCATTCCCCATAAATGGGTACAGATGATGAAGGAGTCGATCAAGAGCATTGCTCCCCGCTTCTCCACACGCAGGATGGTCAAGGAGTATGTCACGAAATACTACCCCTCGGTCTGCCTGTATGCGGGAGAACCGACCGATCTCGGCGAAGTCTGCCCCGTCGAACGCCTTCCCGGGTGAGTGCGGACCGATATACTTTTTTCGGCCTCCACCCATAATCCCGTATGCATCAGCATCGCCTCGCTGCGGTGCTTCTCCTTCTGTCCGCAGTGATCGCCGCGCCTGCCGTGCATGCAGAGCCGCCGGATGCAGCCTCCGCCGGCATCCGGAGCCCGCTTAAGAATTGGGCGCATATCGAGCATCTGCAGGAGGATACGGACGGACCGATCGAGCAGTATGCCACGAACTACGTCCGGGTCGCCAGATTTGAGATCGCAGAACCGACCCTCTTCGCACCCCCCGGTGAGCGGCCGGGGGCGACGTTCACCGTCACATGGAGGCCGGATACCCGGGCAAAGTGGCACGAGTACCTGATGGCGGTCGCCGCTAAAAGCGAAAAACTGCGGCTGCAGCAGGTGATCGGGCACTGATTGGTCCGATGCCACTCTCCCGCCGGAGGTGCGTAAAGACATCCCGAACGAAACGGAAGGGCGGTCTCCCCCGGGGCATTGCGGTTCTTCTTCGGCCGTCCCGGACCCCGCGGATCCGGCGGTCAGACGAAGGGTCGCGAAA
>JAHKLN010000063.1 GCA_020854755.1 Methanomicrobiaceae archaeon
CGGAGAGGTGGGCGCCCTCGATGGTGGTGTCGCTCACCCGGTCGAGGTAGATACCCCATGCGTCCTCTTCATCGTCGATGGTGGTGTCGGTGATGGTGGCGCGGGTGGAGACCGGGTCCGAGGAACTGGTAATTTTCTGGACGACGATGCCGTAGTGTGCGGCATCGGTCACCACGCAGTCCGTGATCGCCGTATCCGTCGCCTGGTCGATCACGATCCCGTCGTAGGTATCATTGATGGTGCACCCCTCGATCACGGCGTTGCCGGAGAGCCGGTTCACGTAGATGCCCCTGGTCGCCCCGTCGATGGTGCAGTCCTGCACGGTGACCCGGTCCGCCTCGCCAAAGGCGCTCCAGTCGCCGCTGACCCAGCCGGCCGTGCCGATGCGGATGCCGGCGGCGATGGTGGGTGCGCGTGAGTAGCCCTGGTGCGTCCAGTATCCCTCCCTGATCTCAAAGCCCTCGAAGACCACATCATCGGCGGCGATGGCGACGACATCCCCTGCGTCGTTGTCGAGGGCGTCCTCCGCCAGCCCCACCAGCACCGGCGTCCCGATGCCGGTGACGGTGATCGTGTGGTCGATCACGTGGTTGCCGGTGTAGGTGCCGGGGTAGACGAGGATGGTGTCCCCGTCGATCGCCGCGGCGAGTGCGGCCGTGAGGTTCTCGTAATCGGCCGATCCACCGGGCACCTCGGCGTTGTCGTCGTCCACGGTGATCACGGCGGTGGGCCGCTCGAGGGTGGCGAAGGACCGGATGGTGCTCGTATCATTGAGGTCTGCGGCGTTGGCGTTTTCAGCGTAGCACCGGTAGTGGTGGGTGGTGTTCCACGCGAGCCCGGCAAGGGGGATCGAAGGTGCGGTGGTGGCGTTGTCCCACGCCGACCACACGGCGCCCGTAAGGCCCTCGTCCGTCCCGTAGAGGACGCGGTTGTTGCTGCTGACGCCATTGCCGATGGTCCATGCCACCGTTGCACTGTCCACCGTGATCCCGGAGACGGAGATCCCGGTGATGGTCGGTGCGAACTGCTGGACGGGGGCCGTGGGCATGAGCGGGTAGAGATCGGCATTGATCACCCCTCCTTCGGGTTCGTAGATGTCGTAGGGGTCATCGCCGATCCCGTCGCCGTCGGCATCGACGCCGTCGTAGTCGCTGTAGCGGTTGCCCATGCCGAGCGTTGCATTGTACCAGAGGTTCGATGAAGGAGTGCTGCCGGATTCGGCGGCGTTGCGGTATTCACCCGCATATGCGTAGATGTTGTCGAGGTCGTTGCAGTAGAGCTCGTTGCCGGAGGAATCGTCGAGCGTTATCCCGTGGGCCCCGTCAACGGCGTTGCCGGTACAGGTGTTGTTGAAGATTTTCCCCCCTGTTGCGCCATAAAGATACATGCCGCCGGCCGAATTGTCTTCGCAGGTGTTGTTGAAGAGCACCGTGCCGTCCGCCTCCACGACGAGGATGCCGATCCCGTTTGCGGAGAGCACATTGTCCTCGATGCGGGTCCCGTCAGCGAGGACATGGATCCCGTACGTCCCGCCGGTCACTGCGAATCCTTCGAGCAGGCAGGATGATGAGGTGACCTCGAACCCGGTTCCCTCGGCAGGCTGCACCTGCGGCATTTCTTCACCCGCGAGCGTGATGCTCCGGTTCACCACCACCTGCTCGGGGTAGGTGCCGCTGTGCACCACGACCGTATCGCCGTCCCATGCCGCGTTGACCGCCGCCTGGATGGTGCCGAAGTCGCCCGGGACGGTGAAGGTCATCGGCCCTGCGGCGTGCACGAAGAGCGTGGTCGTGGCGGTGTCGGTCACGGCGGTATCGTCGGTGACGGTGAGGTTCACCTGGTAGAACCCAGATAATGCGTAGCTGTGGGTGGGGTTCTGGATATCCGCGGTCCCGCTGTCGCCGAACTCCCATGCCCACGCGGTGATGGTTCCGTCGGAATCCACGGAGGTGTCGGTGAACTGGATGAGATCATCCGTGTCCGGCGCTGCGGGGCTGAAGATAAAGGAGGCAGTGGGGGGGTGGCTGTCGGCGGAGGCGGTGGTCGCCGTGCTGTTGGCCCACGTGGGATTGACATTATCGCTGGCATCCACCGTTCTCGTGCCGATCTCGTAGGATGACTCCGGGGCAAGACCGGTTGCAGTGTAGGATTCGACGCCGGCGGTCACGTTGACCTGGAAGGTGCTGTCCAGGTAGACCATGACCTTCGCGAAGTCGGCGTCGTCCGGATCGATCCATGTCCAGGTGATGGAAGTGGGAAGGTAGGTGGTATTGGCGAGACCGGTGACGGGGCCGGGCGGAGTCTCATCTTCGGCCTCCGTGGTTGCCGCATCGGTCACCATGCCCGGGTTTTCGTTGCCGCTTGCATCGACCGTCCTCGTGCCGATCTCGTATGCGGTGGACGGCGACAGCCCGGTTGCGGTGTAGGACTCGACCCCGGCGGTCACGTTCGCCTGGAAGACGCCGTCGAGGTAGACCATCACCCGTGAAAAGTCGGCATCCGCCGGGTCCGTCCACTCCCAGGTGATGGAGTCGGGAGCGGTGGCGGTCTCCCCGAGGCCGGTGACGGGCCCCGGCGGGGTGGTGTCCGGCCCGGCGCCGCCGGTGATGTAGGAGGCCTGCCCCTCCACAAGGGGATGCCAGTCGTTGTTGGAGGAGCAGGGGATGAAGGGGATTTCGGTATCCCCGATGCCGTCCCCGTCGTCATCCGATCCCGTGTAGGTGTCCCAGTAGTTGCCTGTGTGGTTGGTGTACTGGACACTGTGGTAGGTGTAGGTGATCTCCGAGGGGCTCTCCCAGGAAGTGGTGGATGAAATTTTGTCCACATGATCGCTTTCGCTGTTCTGGAACGAGTTCAGGTAGAAGACGTTCGGCGTGCTCTGGCCTGCACCATAGAGGTACACCCCATAATCATTGCCGTTGAGGGTGTTGCGGGTCACCGTGGTGTTGTCGGCAGAATCGAGGTATATCCCTGCAGCACCAGTTTCCAGTCCATTCTGCCGGATGGTGTTCTTCGAAATCTCGTTGTCCCGGGAATCGGCGATCTCGATCCCGTAGTTATTGTTG
Organism: Methanomicrobiaceae archaeon; assembly: GCA_020854755.1. Lineage (GTDB taxonomy): Archaea > Halobacteriota > Methanomicrobia > Methanomicrobiales > Methanoculleaceae > JAHKLN01. Next base: position 3,066 of record JAHKLN010000063.1, read on the forward strand.
TCCGTCACCGTATTTTCCGAGATCACGTTGGCATTGGAATTGAGGAGGTAGATCCCATAGCCGTCTCCCCATTCCGCCCCGTTGCTGCTGGCGTTGTTCCCGGAGATGAGGTTGTCGTCTGAATTCTTCAGCCAGATGCCGTACCAGGGATTGTTGGTGACCTCGTTGCCGGAGACGATAGTGCCGGATGCACCGCCGAGACCGATGCCTGCCACCGCGTTGCTGGACAGGCGGTTGCCGACGATCTCTGTGTTGCAGGAGGTGACGTAGATACCGTACGATCCGGCGTTTCGGACATCGAAGCCTTCGACATGCACGCCGTCGGCGGTAATGGTCACCCCATTGTCAGATGAATCGATCACCGGCCAGCCGCTGCCGGTCATGGTGAGCTGCTTGTCGATCAGAATCTCTTCACTATACGTCCCGTTGTTAACGATGATGGTGTCCCCGGCGGTGGCGTTATCGATTGCGTCCTGGATGCTCTCGCCGGGATTGACGGTGAATTCCGCCGCCTGTGCGCTGAGTGGTACAAGAACAAACAAAAAAAATACCAGTAATTTTATTGAGGACTTCAAACCACAACACTCCTCTTGGTCAGGCATGCGAGGAAGTTTTAAAAAAGATGCAACCCTGCTTGCTATGAAGAAATTAAAAACAGCCGAACATTATTAAAATGTTCGATCCACAAATTATATAAAAAATAATATATATTATTCGTGTATTTACTCTTTTTGAATCCAGCATGCCGCGTTCCCGATATCCCCACAGAATTTGCCGGAGAAACGAGCCTGGAGCCTGATATTAAGACCTTCATGCCCTCCCCAAAGAGATGTCCCGTGAACAGGGAATGCGAACCGATTATAAAGCCCTGCAGTCCGCAGACTCACCGATGATAATCCTCGAATTCGGCGCAGCTACCCGGGATTCAGTCTTTTGCGTTGTCCGGTGCAGTGGACCGAGAGAAGCATCGTAACGGGTGGGAACAGAGGAGAAGGGCTCTCCTTCTCCGCAGGCCGCCTCCCCCGTGAGGATAGGCGGTGGGAAACCGTGAATGGGGGCAAAACGAACAAAGCGGCTGATATTCTGAACGCCGGGAGGGACGCGCCAGGCGAAAGACGACATCGGCCTTCTCCGGCAGGGTATCATTGAAACGAGGTTTCCAATCAGCTGCCTGGTGAGTGGCAACCACGAAAAGACGTGCAGAAGAGCCTGTTAATCTGGGAAAACGGATGCGATAGCCGGGATTCGAACCCGGGTTAGAGGCTTGGGAAGCCCCTGTCCTGCCGCTAGACTACTATCGCTCTCGTGCAGCTAAGTATGTTCCCCTGCCAGCACATAAAGGTTCTTCGCCTCTCCGCCCGGCACGCGATCCGCCGTCCGTTTCGCGCCGGTCAGGCGTTCTGCAGGCATCGCGGCAGCGCGGCGTCTGTCCGGAGCGACCCCGCCCGTCGATGCGCGAAATACTTTACTGCAGGCGGATGCCGCCTTTTCGCCCGTCAGTCGGGAGCGGGCCTGCGAGCCTGCTGCCGATATCGCCGGCCGACCCGGAACGGCGATATCCTTATTACATCGGTTCAGCTACTATATGTAGCACTTTATCATCAGGTGCTGGCTGATGTAAGTCCGACGTGCCTGCAGGCACTGCCCCCAGTGGCTCGGGATTACAGGGAGTCAGTAAGCGGACTCTTTTCTGGACTTACGGAAGTGATTACTGGAGGTGAAAGATGGCAAGAATGCATGCTCGACGGCGGGGCACATCGGGATCGGTTCGCCCGAACAGGCAGGAACCGCCCGAATGGTCCAATACCGACGTGAGGGAGATCGAGAAGGTCATCGTCGATCTTCGCAGGAACGGCATGTCGAGCAGTGAGATCGGGCTGGTACTTCGGGACTCCTACGGTGTTCCCGACGTCAAGCTCGCTACAGGAAAACGGATTGCAGAGATCATCCGGGAACAGGGGCTGGAGTCCGAGATACCCGAGGATCTCCGGAACCTGATGGAGAAGGCGCTCGGGATGCGCAAGCACCTGAGCGAGAACAAGAAAGACCTGCACAACAAGCGGCAGCTCCAGCTGACCGAATCCAAGGTGCGCAGGCTGGTGCGGTACTACGTCCGTTCGGGCAGGCTGCCCGAGGGGTGGACCTACAGGCCGGAGACCGCAGAGATCATTCTGTCCAGATGATGCATGTCCATTGAAGCCGCTGCCGCCCGACTGGCAGAACGCCTGCTTGCAACCGATTTCGTGGAGGTGCTCGCGCACCACGACGCAGACGGCATTGCCGCTGCCTCGATACTCTGCCATGCACTCTTCAGAAAGGGCAGGGAGTTCCGGCTGCGGGTCTCGCCGCGCATCACGCCGGAGGACGTACCCGCCGGTGCCGGCAGCCTGCTCTGCGACTTCGGATCGTCTCTTTCGGATCTGCATCCCGATGTGATGGTGGTGGATCACCACGTACCCCACTTTGACGGCGAATACCACGTGAACCCCCGGCTTGCGCAGATCGACGGAGACCGCGAGCTCTCTTCATCGGGAGCGGCGTACCTGGTGGCGCAGCACATGGGGGACAACCGGGATCTGGTGGGCCTGGCACTGCTCGGCATCATCGGCGACGGGCAGGAGGTCGCCGGCATGAACCAGGAGATCTGCACCGAGGGGATCGCAAACGGGTTCATCGCGCCCCGCCGCGGCCTGCGGCTTCCCGGCAGGAGCCTGCCGGAGCAGCTCTCCCTTGCGATCAGCCCGTTTCTTCCCGGGATCAGCGGCGACGAGCCCGTAGCACGGGAGCTCGTGAGCCGGTGCACGTCGGAGGAGGACACGGACCTCGAGACGCTCATATCGCTTCTCGTCCTCCGCATAAGCCCGCAGACATCGCTCGACGGCATATACGCGATCTACGGGAACACCTACGGGCTGGGCCGGGAGGTGCTGGACGAGGCTCATACGCTCGCTGCGGTCGTTGATGCCTGCGGAAAGGCGGGCCTGGGCGATCTCGGGGCGTCTCTCTGCCTGAGGTCGACGGCGGCGCTGCAGGAGGCATGGGACACGGCAACAGCCTACCGGCTCCGGGTGATCGCCGCGATCAGGGGCGTGCGGCAGCTGGAGGGAGGCCAGAGCCTGTTTGAGGTGGAAGACGGCGGCGTCGCAAGCGATGTTGCCGATGCACTCGCCCTATGCCAGGCACACCGGGCTCCCGTCTTTGTCTTTGCACGGAAAGCCGACCGGTACTCCATATCGGCGCGCTGCCCCCCGGGCGTGGAGATCGATCTCGAGCACCTGCTGCACTCCCTTGCAGAGGAGTGCGGCGGGCGCGGCGGCGGCCACCGCCGGAGGGCCGGCGCGGTGATCGGGCTGGATCAGGTGGAGCGGTTCAGGAATGGGCTGCTGGAGGCGGCTGCATCATGACCATACAGATCGAGGGGACGATCATCACACCCCATGCACGGCCGGATTGCGTGGCGGCTGCGGTGATCCCCGACAACCTCTCCCTGATCAGGACGTCTGTCGCCGGCGGGTGCGTGAGGACCGATATCCAGGGAGAGCAGCTCAGGTCGATCATAGCATCGGTGGATGATTATCTCATGAATCTGGCAATAGCGGAGGATATATGTTTGTACGGTTCGCGCTGAGCGCCAAACTCCATTTCAGCCGGGAGATCACGCCTGAGGCGGTGGAAGCGATAGAGACGGCAGTGCAGGAAGCAAACCGGCAGCTGTTCCGGCGGGGCACCCCCTCGGGCGCGCCGGAGGAACAGATCGGGCGGATCACGCGGTGGCAGGTGAACGCTTCCGCTCTTGCCCTTGATATCGAGAGCGGCCCCTTTACGCGTGCGCATGATGCGCTCTTCCGGTTCAGGAAGCATATCGCGCAGGTGCTGGGGCGATACCGCCTGGGCGTCCGCGAGATATCGATCGCGGCTTTCCGCATTACGATGCCGGGCCCGATCCCCGATGAGGCCATCCCGAAGCTGCCGTTTATCAGGCAGGTGCGGCGGCAGGACGGAGCGGTCGAGCTCGATCTGCTCTTCTCGGCCTCTGATCTCGAAGGGCGGGTGCCGGATCGGCTGGTGCGGCTCATCGAGGAGAAGAAGGAAGCACTCACCTACGGCGGCAAGGCAGAGCACTGGGAGCTCATCTACGAGAGTGAACAGCGGCCCCGGGTCTATGCGGGCGATCCCACCCAGGAGATGATCGAACGGGGATGGATCAGGCACGGCGCCTCACGCGGGCAGTGGATCTTCGCCCCGCAGGCAGTGCACCTCTTCCGGGCGTTCGAGGCGATCGTCATGGATCATGTCATCAGGCCGCTGGGATTTTCCGAGATGGTCTTCCCGAAACTCGTTCCATGGGAGGTCTGGATGCGCTCCGGGCATGCAAAGGGCGTCTACCCGGAGATCTACTACGTCTGCACCCCGAAGACGCGCGATCCCGCGTACTGGGAGGATATCGGCGACTACTTCAAGGTGACGGGCGTCGTTCCGGTCGAAGAGATCCGGAAGCGGATCGACGGCCCGATCGGCGGGATGTGCTATGCGCAGTGCCCCCCGTTCTGGCCGTTCGTGCAGGGCGAAACCCTCGCAAACTCCTGCCTCCCGATCAGGGTCTTTGACCGGAGCGGGACCTCGCACCGGTACGAGAGCGGGGGCATCCACGGGATCGAGCGGGTGGATGAGTTCCACCGGATCGAGGTGCTCTGGCTCGGGACGGCGGAGCAGACGATTGCGATCGCAGACGAGCTTCACGAAGCCTACCGGCATATCTTTGACGATATTCTCGAGCTGGAGTGGCGGTCCGCGAAGGTGACCCCGTGGTTCATGGCGCAGGAGGGCCTCGTGGGCGAGAGCGCCGATGCAGCCATCGGCACCCGGGACTACGAGGCAGTACTCCCGTACAGCGGTACCTGGCTCGAGTTCCAGAACGTCTCCGTCAACGGGGACAAGTACCCGAAGGGCTTCAATGTAAAGATACAGAGCGGTGCGGAATGCTGGTCAGGGTGTTCCGGCATCGGGCTCGAGCGGTGGACTGCGGCGTTCCTCGCTCAGAAGGGCTTTGATACTTCAGACTGGCCGGAGACAGTGGCGAAACTGGCCGGCGAGCCGCAGGAGATATTTACCTTCCTCTAATGTGGGTAGAATCTGGCAAGACAGATAACAGGTGATACAATGGCAAAAAGAAAACAGGTTGGAAGAAGAGTCGAAGGCTGGAAGGCAAAGAAGTGGTACCGGGTGTACGTGCCCGAGGCCTTCGGCAGAACGGAGATCGGGGATACCATCACAAACGATCCCGCGAATCTGGTCGGCCGTGTCATGACGGCCACCCTCGGTGAGATCCTGCAGGACTACTCGAAGTCGCATATCAAGATGCGGTTCAAGGTCGCAAACGTGGCAGGAGACGCCGCATACACGGAGTTCGTCGGCCACGAAGTGACCCGGGACTATCTGCGCTCCCTCGTAAAGCGGCGCGCCTCCCGGATCGACGCCGTTCTCCCCGTCATGACCAAAGACGGCAAGCGGGTGCGGGTGACGGTCACGTGCCTGACCATCTCGCGTGCGAACATGAGCCAGGTGCATGCCATCCGTCAGGCCATCGCGCAGTACGTGACGACGCGGGCGGCGGCAAGCGACATGGAGAGTTTTGTTAAGGATATCATGACCGGGGATGTTGCGCGGGATCTCTTCAAGATCACAAAAACGATCTATCCCATCCGGCGCATCGAGATCACGAAGACCAGGGTGGAGCGGATCGCCGCCGTATAGGCGATCCCTGCCACCCTGCCGCAGACTTCCGGGAATGTGCTGTTCTGCGGCAATTTCTCTCTTCTGCCGCTGCAGCCTGCACCCTGAGGAACCTATATATCAGAGGTTGCCGATGTCCGGATGACGGAGGCGCGGGATGTATCAGGAGCATATGTTTGAGCATCTCAGGCGGGTGGTCAGGGCTGCACACGAACAGAGGACGCCGGAGGAGCAGAAGATGATTGCGGCAGCGGCAGTACGGCAGATGCTTGATCGGTTCTGCAGCGACTGGCATGCGATCATGACAGGGATCGAGCGCGAGGAGTGGCTTGCATCGGCCGATACCGTGATCGACCGCCACTCCCACCAGATGACCGACCTCTCAAACGACCTGTTCGGCATGCTCGAGGACGATCTGATCGGCGATATCCGGGCACTCTCGGCCGAGATGATCAAGACGGCAAATATCCTGCATATGCTGGGAAGCCCCGAAGAGTTCCGGGTGCGGGGTGCGGAACTGGCACGGCGGGCAAAGGCCCTCTCGATGAAACTCGAGGCGGAACTGCCGCTGCCGTGAGGTTTGCGTCGGGGGCCGGGAAGAATAAAGATGCCGTGCATCTTATAGGTCTTGAATGACTGCTCATAAGGTTCTGTTTCTGGTACTTGACGGCATATCCGACCGTCCCTGCGCCGAGCTCGGCGGACTGACGCCGCTGCAGGCCGCCCGGACCCCTGTCCTCGACAGGTTTGCCGCAGAGGGCATCTGCGGGATTATGGATACCATCGCCCCCGGCATCCGGCCGGGTTCAGATACGGCGCACCTGAGCCTGCTCGGGTACCCCCCCGAGCAATACTATACGGGAAGGGGGCCGCTCGAGGCGGAGGGCACGGGCATTCATATGGAATCCGGGATGATCGGGTTTCGCTGCAACTTCGCGACGGTCGGCCCGGACGGCCGGATCATCGACCGCCGTGCGGGCAGGATCCATACCACCGCACCCCTCGTCGAGGCCGTCGCAAAGGGTGTGGATCTCTCGCGCCATGGTGTTTCGTTCCGGCTCGAGCCGGGTGCCGGTCACCGTGCAGCCCTCGCGCTCTCCGGCGAAGGGCTCGGTGCCTGCGTCTCCTCCAATGACCCCAAGACGGAGGGCGCCGAGCCGCTTCCCGTCAGGCCGCTCACCGACGACGAGGCCGATGCCAGGACCGCGGAGGTCTGCAACGATTTTATCCGCCAGTCGAGCAGGCTTCTCTTCGATCACCCTCTCAACCGCGAGCGCATCTCGCAGGGGCTGCCCCCGGCAAACATCATCCTGATCCGGGGCGCCGGCAGGATGGGGAGGCTCGAACCGTTTTCGGAGCGCTACGGCCTGAGCGGGAGCGTCATCTCGGCCGCCACCCTGATCACCGGGATCGGGATGGCGGTCGGACTTCAGCATGTGCCGGTCGAGGGGGCGACGGGTTCGGCGGATACGAACCTGGCCGCCAAGGTTGAGGCGGCCACGCACGAGCTTGCGCGCAGGGAGTTCGTGCTCATGAATATCAAGGGGGCGGACGAGGCCGGGCATGACGGCAGGGCGGAGGACAAGCGTGACTTCATCGAGGTGATCGACGCGGCAATCGAGCCGCTCGGCGAGATCGAGGACTGCCTGCTGGTCATATGTGCGGATCATACCACCCCCTGCTCGATCCGGGATCACAGCGCAGATCCGGTTCCGGTCGTTATCCGGGGAGACGGCGTCCGTGTGGACCGCATCCGGCAGTTCGACGAGATCGCCTGTGCGGAAGGCGGGCTCTGCAGGATACGCGGCGTCGATCTCATGCCGATTATCCTGGATCTAATCAATAAGACTCATAAATATGGGGCATGAAGATCTACACGGCGGCAAGCGATGGGTGAGGTGGTTCAGGACTGGCTCCGGCAGTGTCTTCTTCCCGACAGTACGGAGCTGCAGGAGAGGGTGCTGAAGACCGATGTGGACATTGTGATCGGTGACCGCTGCCAGATAGATTACGGGCTGCAGGGAGCCGATATCGTCGTATGCGAGTTCTGCAGAATAAATGGCGACGTGATCGCCGACGGGGACATCAGGATCGATAACTGGTGCGAGATCGAGGGCGATGTCGTTGCAGGGGAGGACGCCTACCTGGGAGAGGGCGTGAAGATACGGGGCAGGCTGCAGGTCACCGGCGATCTCGATATCGGCGACAACGTCCAGATCGAGCGCGGCTTCGAGGCAAAGGGATGGATATCCATCCGCAACCCCATGCCGGTCGTTCTGTACCTCGTCCTCTATCTCGTCACCCTGCTCGGTATCGAGAGGGAGGACGAACTGGACTCGTTCCTGGATGAACTCTGCGGAAAGGAGAATAGCGGCGATCCCCTGGTCATACCTGCGAGCACCGTGCTGAATATGAAGACCTTTACCGTGCCGGCAGGCATGGCGATCGGGTCAGGCTGCAGGCTCCACGGCAATATCAGGGCGGGATCTGTTGTGGTGATGGAGAACACGACGCTCTTCGGGAGCCTGCGGGCGCAGGATTCGATCGTGGTATCCAGAGGATCCGTCATTCACGGAGACGTGCGCGGCGGCGGCGACGTCACGATCGAGCGGGGCGTACACGTCCTCGGCGACGTGGCCTGCCGGAAGCTCACGCTGCACGAGGAGGCGCGGGTGGACGGCGTGATCCGGGCACCAGAGGGCTTAAAGATCGAGAGGGGCGCATGACAGTTGAGGAGCTGCTCGAGATTCCGGACTGCAGGTTGATAGAGCCCTCGTTTGCCGATCTCATCGACGATTGCTGGACGGCGGTGCTGCTTGGTATGGAGGCGGGTGAGGGCAGGCTGCTTCTGGACGAGGAGGAGTACCCGCTGGCGCTGGCGGTTCGCGGCAGCAGCGGGTGGTATGCGGGGACGTTCCTCTTCCGCGCACCCACCCGCGAGGTGATAGAGCGGTTCGAGGAGGTCGGCGGCGATATCTATCAGGAGGCGCGGGAGGCGTGGCTCTCCGCGGTCCGCGAGTACTACAGCACCGCTATCTGCCGCGACGTCCTCCCGGCCATGGAGGATCTCCCTCCCGACCGGCCCGGCAAGATCCGCAGTCTGATCGGTGAGGTCTTTGGAGAGCGGGGCGGCACCTCCTGCCTGGACTGCTGCTGCGGGTCAGGGGTCGGCACCGCCGCCCTCCGTGCATGCGGGATGCGGCCGCTCGCGTATGACAACGATCCCGCCCTCCTCTCGCTCGGTCTTACCCGCAGGAGGCTCCTGCCGGCGGAGACGATCTGCATCGATGCACGGGATGCAACCCGGTTCATCGCGCCCGTGCCGCTCGGTGTCGCCCTGATGGCGGGCGAGATATACTCCCATAATGCCGGACTCTGGCAGGCGATCATCGCCGAACTGCTGGCGCTGACCGACCGGGCGCTGATCACCGTCGGGACGGAGCCTGAGGTGCGGATGGTCTCGGCATGGTGCGCAGAGGAGGGGCGGAGCGTCGAGACTTTTGAGAACGAGCGGGATTCCCTCTACGATCGATGGTGCTGCATCGCCGGGCGCTGATGCCGCGGTCGGGCACTTTGTCCGGTTTTCCTGAATGGAACCCGCGCCGGGCACTCTGTATCTCTCCAATCAAACGGAAGGTGCCGTCACCTGCGCCAGGGGGCGCCACGGATGCGACCCGCATGCCCCGGGCGTGAAAGACGACCGGATTTTTAGAATGCTTTTCGGAACGCGGCTGAAGCCCTTCAGGCTGCAGGCACAACTGATGAACATTCTTGACACTGCACAGACACACAGTATCCTGTCTTCGCAGACTATCCCGGGAAAGCGGACCGAGGGGGACATCCCATCCCGCCCGGGAGGGGGTCTCCCCCTTCCCCCCCCGGATGAAGCGCCGTGGAGTAGCCGTGTACGGGAGCGAATTGTTTTAAGCGGCGAGAATCTTCCATTTACTGATGCCGGCTCGATCTTCATGCAAACCCGAGCCGATCCCGCCCCCGCGCCTCCGATCCGGATCGGAGGCGGCGCTGCAGATAGCGATATATAGATACGATTCCAGATGTATCTGTTCCGGATGTAGTTGCAGAAAGAACAACAGCGGCGTGCAACCCGTTTTTTCCGGGTGGATGTGGATGGATAGGGCGAAAAGGATCTATACTGTACTGTTTATATCGGTCTTTGCCACCATGCTCGGCCTGGGCATCATCAGCCCGCTGCTGCCCATCTATGCCGAGGATCTCGGGGCGACAGGGATCTGGCTCGGTGTCGTCTTCTCTGCGTTCGCGCTCTCGCGATCGGTCTTCATGCCGATCGTCGGGCGATTGTCCGACCAGAGGGGCAGGAAGCAGATCCTCCTCATCGGCCTCCTCGCATACTCGGTCGTATCGCTCGGATACATCGTTGCAGGGAACGTGTATGCCCTGACCGGCGTCAGATTCGTGCACGGCCTCGCGTCCGCGATGGTCGTCCCGATCGCCATGGCATATATCGGCGATCTCTCCGAGAAGGGGAAGGAGGGCAGCCATATGGGAAACTTCTCCATCTCCCTCTTCCTCGGGATGGGCGCCGGCCCGCTCCTGGGCGGCCTGCTGAACGACACCTTCGGACTGGCGTCGGTCTTTTACATGATGGCGGGGCTGTCGGCGTTTGCCTGCATCCTCGTCGGCTCGTCCCTTCCAGCGGCTGCCGGCCGGCCCATCCCTGCGGGCGGCGAGCTGCCCTCCTTCAGGGACGTCCTCTCGCTCGGGAGCATGCGGGGCGTCGTCATCTTCACCATGATCAATGCCGTTGGACGGGGCAGCACCATGGTCTTCATCCCCATCTTCGCCCCGCTCATAGCCCTATCCCCCTTCGAGGTCGGAGTGCTTCTCTCGTCAAATATCTTCTTGATGGCGCTCCTCCAGGTGCCGGTCGGATGGTTCACCGACAGGGGGCATAAGATCGCCCTGATACTGGCTGGTTCGCTCATCACCTCGGTGAGCCTGATCCTCATCCCGCTCACCCATTCGTTCTGGCCGCTGCTCGCGGTCACGTCCCTCTTGGGCGTGGGAAGCGCGGTCCAGCAGCCTTCGATCATGGCCCTGACCGTGGAGAGCGGCAAGCTGCTGGGGATGGGCACGGCGATGGCGGCGTACAACACCGTCATGGGCATCGGCATGATCATCGCCCCTCTGGCCGGAGGGCTCTTTCTGGATGTGCTCGGCATAGAGGCCGTGTTTTATGCCGGCGGCCTGACCTGCATCGCCGCAACATTCGTCTTCTCCTTTGCTATGCGAAAGGCACGGCAACAGAGCGCAGAAGCCGCCTCGAATGTCGACTGAGGCGCTGGCCGTCTCCGCCTGCAAACGCCAGAGCATGAGCGGGGATCAGGATCCGGGAGATGCCCGGCAGCCTCGCGGATGCTGCAGCCATAAAGTGCTCCCTTATGTTCAGCCCGCTTCAAAAATTGGCCTGTAATTACTTCAATATATGGAAAAAGTATAATTTAATTTATATTTTAAAATAGGAACATTTATAACTCAAAAGCAAAAAAGAGATTATCACCGGTCCCCTCCGGAAATATCCTGTACGGGGGCGGAAAAACGATAACAGGGTTTGCATCCAGCATGGAGCAGGAATCAGGTTACTCTCAGGCCTTCATCCTGCCGCCGGATGCATGCCCTCCAGTCTATGGCTTCGCAGGAGTGGAGATCACGAGGATACAGCAACCGGACGATCCCGTCCGGGCAGGATATGACTGACATTACCGTCGAGGAGCTGATCCGCCGTCTCGACCGGCTCGGCGCACGCGGCCATATCCCGATCGATGTGAAAGCGGGAGAGGTCTTCGGCCTTCTCTGTACTGGCGATACCGGCCGTGTGATTCTGGTTTCGGTGCTCACCTCGCTGCTGATCCCGGAGTCAGGCTTCTCGGAGCGCTCTTCGTACGGCATCCTCGGTAACCTCGGCGACGTGCGGCGGAGGATCGCGATCGTGTTTCAGGACTTCCTCCTCGATCCCGCGATCTCTGCCAGGGAAAACCTGGACTTCCATGCCCGGCTGCACGGGATCGGCAAAAAAGCCCGGGAACAGCGGATCCGCCAGGTCCTTTCGCGTGTCGGCCTCACCGATGCGGCCGATGCCCTTGTTGAGGCATATACCCCCGATATGAAGCGGAGACTGGAGATCGCACGAAGCCTCCTGCACCACCCCACGGTCCTGCTCCTCGCCGAACCCACGAGCGATCTCGAGCCCAACTCGAGGCAGCGCATCCGGGATATCTTAAAGCGCCTGAACCGCGAGCGGGGGATGACGATCATCTTCACGACCAGCCAGGTCGGGGAGGTGGAATACCTCTGTGACCGGGTTGCCGTCGTGGATGACGGGGAGATCGTCGCCCTTGATAAACCGGAGACGTTTCGTGCGATGCTCAGGAAGGACGCCCCGCCCTTCGAGCTCGCCGACGGCTCCTGAGACCCGGGCGGGCAGTCCGCCTCCTCTTTTCCTGCGGTTTTCATGGATTGATCGATCCGGGGAAAGGTATACATACCCCTGCCTGCTGAGGGTGGCCGCATGGATGCCCGCACATTCGTACAGATCGTCAGGCTCGGGCGGTACCCTTTCCTGCTCTCCGGGTTTCTACCGTTTGCCGCCGGGGCCCTGCTCGCCATGCTCCGGGGGGCGGACTGCACCCTGTCCCAGTTCGCTCTCGGCTACGCGATCATGGCGGCATCCCACCTCTCCGTCCACCACAGCAACGACTACTTTGACGCCGAGGCAGACCGGTTCGGGGAGCCGACGGGCGTCTCCGGCGGGAGCGGGATACTTGTTGAGAGTCCTGCACTGAAGCCGTTTGCAAAGCGGTTCGCCGTCGCCCTGATGGGGATATCGCTCCTGCTTGCCGTGCTCTTCGTCTACCGGTTCTCCTTTCCGCCGCTCTTTTTGTTGTTTGTCGTCGGCGGAAACCTGCTCGGATGGTTCTATACCGCCCCGCCCCTGAAGCTGGCCTACCGGGGGCTTGGCGAGATCACGAACATGCTCACCTTCGGCCTGCTGATGCCGGGCATGGGATACCTTGTCGCGATGGGATGGTTCGATCTCTCGTTCTTCGCGTTTTCAGTGCCGTTCTTCCTCTACGGGCTGGTCTTCATCACGAGTGTGGAGATGCCGGACGTGGAGGGCGACCGGCTCGGCGGAAAACCGACATTGATGGTCAGGAAGGGCTGCGCCTTCGGGTTCTCGCTGATCCTCCTTGCCGCATCGCTGGCGACCTTCGCCATCGCCTGGATGGCCATGGCGGGCACCTTCATGCCGTACCTCAACCTCTGGCCGATCGTGCTGATATCGGCCATCCCCCTGGCTTCCGCAGTCTGGGGGATGCTGGCGCCGTGTGCGGGAAGGCAGTGCCTGCTGAAGCGCGTCAGGACGAATATCGCTGCGTATTTCCTCTTTGTCGGCATGGTCTCCGGGTACCTGCTGCTCATTGCGGCGTGGGCCGGATAGCCCGGAGGTTTTATGGTGCGGGCGGGCAATCGCGTACCCGAATGCCGATTGCGACGCGCCGCCCCGGAATACCGGTCGTCTGTCTGCTGATCGCCTCTGCAGCGCTGATGGCCTGCTGCGTCGGCGGCGCGCCTGCCGATGATGTGCCGGGCCAGATCATCGAGACGATCCCGCCTGCAGACGCCCGCACGCTCATCGAAGAGGGTCGGGACAACCAGGATCCGGTCATCATCGACGTGCGCAGGCCGGACGAGTATGCGGGCGGGCATATCGAGGGCGCGGTCAACATAGAGTCGTCCCGTTTTCAGGAGGAGATCGGCAGCCTCGATCCGGGGAGAGCGGTTATCATCTACTGCCAGAGCGGCGGCCGCAGCGCCCATGTGCGGGAGGTGATGCGGGATGCCGGATTCCGCGAGGTCTACGAGATCGAGGGCGGGATAGCGGCGTGGCGTGCGCAGGGCTACCCGGTTGTGCGGTAGCGGCGCTCCGGCTATTCCTCTTCGATGACGTAGCGGACGTTCTCGGGCTCTGCGTAGGTCGTGGCGATCACGATGGTGTTTGACAGCCTGTTAAAAAGCCGCAGCTTCTTCCCCGGCATGGCAAACCAGCCGATCAGGGCGTCGAGCGGCAGGAGGAATGCCTTTCCCGCGCTCTCGAGGGCGGCGGTGGCGTAGCCTATTGCTTCGCCGCTCCTCCCCGTCACCCTGATGTTCATGACCATCTTGCCGATGGACTGGCCGGATCGCCCCTCAAGTATCGTCCAGTAGGCAAAGAGGATCAGGCTGTTGGCGCTGACGAAGTCCATGCCGATGGGCGGCAGGGTCCAGACGCCCCGCAGTGCGCCGGATACGGCGGAGACGGCGGCCGACACCAGAAGAAAGTCGATGAGCCATGCCCAGAACCGGGTCTCCCACCGCGCAAGGTGCAGCGTCTCCATATCCCGCGTCTCCATATCCCTAATGTGTTGTACCCCCCTTCTTAAGGATTGAGGTTTCTCCTGCAGAGCGCTGCCGGAAGATGGTCAATGCCGCCCGGACCGCCCTCCTGCCTCCGGAGTCGCCTCCTAAAGCCCGAACCGGTGCCGTTCGGCATCCCCGCAGACGGCGAAGTATCCCATTGCCCGCAGCGGCAATCTCCCCGGAAACCGGCCTTCCCCAGACACGGACCGCCCGCTTCGCGTACTCCTCCGCGGACGGCACCCCGATGCAGACCGTGATCTGCGGCCCCGGATGCTCCCGCTGCAGCAGGCCGCCTCCCCCGTTGGGATGTCCTCCTCGGTCCACTGTCCCGGAACGGTCAGAGATAACCGGACCTGGGATATCGATATCCGCTCACGGATTTTCATCCGCTGAGCCTGTGGCCGTAAAACGGCCTCATCGGCGTTTCACATGAAAATCAAACCCGTTTCTGAAACAGAAGGCTCTTATCGCTCGAAAATGTTGCGCCCTCGCAAACGGTTTTCCACCGACTATCCTCACGGGGGGAGGGGTTCTGCGGGGAGAGGGTCTCCCCCTCCCCGGTCCCCACCCCCATGATGATTGTCCCCACGGTCCATTGTCCCGGGACAGCCAGAGAAAACCGAACCCAGGGGATCGATAACCGCTGATGGGTTTTCATCAGTTGCGCCCGCAGCCCTTTTCGGGGGCTTCATGGGCGTTATATATGAAACGGGGTGGTGCTGCTTCCCGCCCACCCTCATCCGGTATGCCTGTGGCCCTGGACCCATGCCGTTTCATACGAAATCCTGCCGGAAGCGCTGCCGTCCGCCACAAAAAGAGCCCCATGCGGAGCCCCCTCGCCCGTCAGGTACCGGCTGCGGCAGCCCCCGATCTCCTGAAGGTTTTTATAGAGCAGCAGGAATACCGGACCGCGGAGATGTTCATGGCAGCGCTGGATGCACGCCCATTCGGGAAGAGCGGCGTAAAGGTCACGTCCGTCGGTCTCGGCGGCGAAGGGGTGCTCCGCACCAGCGGCAGGGACGCGGAGGCGGCGGCGGTGATCAGGGAGGCCCTGTCGCAGGGGATCACCTTCTTCGACTCCGCGAAGGCCTATGCCGGGAGCGAGGGATACTACGGAGCCGTCTGGTCCGAGGATCCGGATGCACGCGGCGGGATCTTTCAGGCGAGCAAGTCGGCACGCCGGGATCAGGCAGGCGCGGAGCTGGACCTTGCGGATACGCTTGCGACGATGGGGATCGAGACCCTGGATCTCTGGCAGATCCACGATATCCGGAGCTTTTCGGAGATCCGGCGGATCGAGGCGCCGGACGGCGCCCTCAATGCGTTCCTGGAGGCCCGTGATACCGGGCTCGTCCGGTTCATCGGCGTTTCCGGCCACCATGATCCCGACGTCCTGACCCATGCCGTCGAGGTCTGGCCGGTCGATGCGGTCATGATGCCGGCAAACCCGGTCGAAGCCGCTCTCTCCGGCGGTTTCCTCGATACCGCCCTGCCGGCGGCGGAGGCGCTCGGCATTGCCGTTATCGGGATGAAGGTGCTCGGGGCGGGATATTACATCGCTCCCGACGCAGGCATATCGCCCGATCGCCTGATCCGGTTCGCCCTCGGCCAGGAGATCGCGGTTGCAATCGTCGGGTGCTCGACGCCCGGCCATCTCCGGGTGCTCGCCGATGCAGGAAGGGAGGGGGCGCTGCCCCCCGACGAGGTGGAGGAGGTCGTCGATCTCTTCCGGCCCGCAGCACGGCAGCTGGCATACTATCGCGGGGCCGTGTGAGGCCGCGCATATACTTATTCTCTGATGCCGCACAGATAGCGATGGGGGAGGGCGGAGAAGCGCTCTCCCGGCATTTCGGTCTGGAGAGAGGAGCATGGGGAACGATTTCGGGTTTCTGCCGGCCGCAGTCCGGCAGCGGATGGGCAATAGCAGGGGGACGGCCACGGTCCTCGTCTCTGCCGCCATCTTCATGGACGTGCTGATCTACTCGATCGTCATCCCCATCCTGCCCTCCTATGTCCTGCACGTCGGGGGGGACGAGGCCACCCTCGGGGTCATCTTCGGCGCATACCCGGTGATGCTCTTCCTCTTCAGCGTCCCGATGGGCATGCTCTCGGATCGCGTCGGCAGGCGGCCGATCCTCCTCTCCGGCGTCGGGCTGCTTGCGGCGGCGACGGTGATCTTCGGGCTTGCCGCCTCCGTCCCCGCCCTGATCGCTGCCCGGGCGCTCCAGGGGGTGTCTGCCGCTGCGAGCTGGTCTGCCGGGCTTGCGCTCCTGGCCGAGACGTTCGGGCGGTCCGGGATCGGGAGGAGGATGGGGGTGGTAATGTCGGTGATGGGGTTTGGAATGATGGTGGGCCCGGTCACCGGGGGCGTCCTCTACGAGCATCTGGGATACGTGCCGACGTTTGTCGTGGCGGCGGTCTTTATCGGCCTGCTCGGGCTCGTGATGCTGCTCCTGCCGGCCAGGTTCGGCAGGCCGTCCCCCTCCCCGAACCGCTCGCTTATGCCGGGGAGCACAGCGCTGCCCCTGCTGATACTGTACGCGGCCGTTATCGTCGCCGTTGCCGCGACGTACAGCATCATGGAGCCCTATATGCCGGTATACCTGCACGATACGTTTGCCGCGTCGCCGACGATCATCGGAGCGGTGCTCGGGGCGCTGGCATTCGCCGGCGTGATCGCGCAGCCCCTTGCCGGGAGGGTCTTTGACCGGCACGGCGGGTGGCAGATGATCCCGGCAGGGCTCATCCTCTCCGGTGCGGTGATCGTCGCCGCAATGGGGGCCGCCTCCCTCCCGCTCCTTGCGCTGATCCTCTCCATGCTCGGGGTGACGCTCAGCCTCGCCCTCATACCGGTGATGCCGCTTTTGGCGGAGCTCTACTGCCGGGACGGCAGGGAGGGGTCGGAGGGGATCGCCTACGGCGTCTTCAACGCCCTCTACTCGGTCGGTCTTGCTCTCGGGCCGTTCTCCGGCGCACTGCTGCTTTCCGCGTTTCCGCTGCCGGCGATCTTTGCGGGGCATGCGTTCGCCGTCGCGCTGGTGGGAGGCCTCGGCTTTGTCTATCTGCAGAGATGCGGGGTGGAGCGGGGCTGCCTGACCGAATCGTAGCGAGAAAAGATATCGAAACGCTGAGGGGGAGATTTGAACTCCCGAGGGGCTCAACGCCCCACGGGCTTTCCAGGCCCGCGCCTTACCGGTCTAGACTACCTCAGCAGGGATTGTGCAGTATTTATTGGCTGCATTTTTTATTAAGGGTATCCCTCCCGCGATCTGCCCCGCTTCCACCCGCGCTCATAGGTGCCGGGCCGCATGAAGACGGCGGTGGGGGCGGCGACGAACCCGGTGTCGCCGGGCTCAAACGACGAGGAACTCACCAGCGCCTCGCCGAGGCCCACGAGCTCCCCCTTCTGCGTAAAGATCGCCACGGGCTCGCCCTTCCCAAAGCCCGTCCTCTCGACCACGCCGACGCCTGCCAGGACGGCCCCCCGGCAGACGGCGTCCACGGCCGTATCGCGGATCACGACGCGGGGGATGTCGGCGACCGCTGCTTCCACCGGCAGGATCATCTGCCGGAGCGGCCCGGCGTCGCCCTCCTCTGCGGCGGCGCAGGCGTCGGCGAGCTCGTGGAGCGTATGGGCGTCCTCCTCGGTAAAGGGCCCGGACGCCGTCCGCCGGAGCTCCTGCATATGCCCGCAGACCCCGAGAGCCAGGCCGATATGGTGGCAGAGCGAGCGGATGTAGGTGCCTGCGTCGCACCTGACCCGGAAGAGGACGAGACGCTCCTGCCGGTCGAGGATCTCGAGCCTCCGGATCTTCCGGATCCGGAGGTTGCGCTTCACGGCGCTCCGGCGCGGCGGGCGCTGGTAGATCCGGCCGACGAACTCCCCGGCGATGCGCGCAAGCTCCTCCTCCGGCACATCGCCGTGGAGGCGCATCAGGCAGACGTACTCCTTCCCGTGCTTCTGGAGGACCGGGGCGAGCCTGACCGCGCTCCCGAGCATGACGACGAGCAGTCCCGAGACCTGCGGATCGAGGGTGCCGCTGTGACCGGCCTTTGTTTCCAGCATCTCCCCGACCCAGGCGGTGACCTGATGGCTGGTCGGCCCCCGCGGTTTGTCGATGACGATGACGCCCGCATCGGCGAAGTTACAGACAGGCACTGGATACCCCCGCTCCGGATGATCGGTCACGGCTTCCCCTGGAGATGGCGGTTCAGCGCCTCAAGCGTCCCCGCAAGCGATCCGTCCCCGATCACGTCGGGGGGATACCCGCCCTCCCGCATGGCCGCCCCGGTGATCTCCCCTATCGCAATCAGCAGGAGGCCGGGCCGGTGCTTCCAGATCGCCTCCCGAAACGACATCGCGCTTGTGAAGAGAAGCGCCTCCGCCCCGTCCAGGGAGAGCTCCCTGCCGGTGGGAGAGAGCGCGTATACCCTGACCTCGTGCGGGATCCCGCCCGCGGCGGCGATCCCTTCGATCAGATCGGGGTTCGGGACATCGGCTCTCGGGATGCCGATCCGCCGCCCGCGGAGCCACTCCCCCAGGTACGGCACGAAGTCGCGGGAGTAGAACGAGGGCAGCGTCTCGGCGGGGATCCCGCAGGCCTGCAGGACTTCGGCGGTCTTTGGGCCGATGGCAACCACCCGCGGCCACCGTTCGAGGAGCGGGGCGATGATCTGCGCCGGAAGCGCGCTCGTAAAGAAGAGGCAGTCGAACTCGTTCCGGTGCACCGCCGCCACGAACCCGGCGACGCGATCGGGTCTGAGCTCCGATCGGAGGGGCGAGACCGGGCAGCACTCGTGCCCGTACCGGGCGCAGAGGTCCCGGTCGCCTGCCGCCTTCTCCTCGAGCCTGGTGATCGCGATCTTCATTGCCAGACTATCGCTTCGATGGAATATGACTGTAGCTGTTCCGGTTGCTTTATACCCGGAGAATCGAACCTCTCTTCTGCGTGCTGATCAGCATCCTGGCCGGCACCGCCCTGGGTATCGCCCTCGGGGCGGTGAGCGGCCTGATCCCGGGCATCCATGCAAACACCATGGCGGGCGTCCTGCTCGGACTGCAGGCGGCGCTGCTCCTCGTCCTGGATCCCGTCATGCTTGCGGCGGCGATGTTTGCCGCCCTCGTCACCCATACGTTCCTTGATATCATACCGAGCGCGTTTCTCGGCATGCCCGATGCCGATACATCGATCTCCGTCCTCCCGGCGCACGCCCTCTGCCTGGAAGGGCGGGGCGAGGAGGCGGTGCGGATATCGGCGCTCGGGAGCGCAGCGGGTGTCGTCTTTTCACTTCCCATCGCCGCGCTCTGCTTCCTCCTCCTTCCGCAGATCCAGTCCGCGATCGACTGGGGGATCGGGCTTCTGATATTCGCGGTCGCAGGGTTTCTGATCGTCATCTCCGACGCACCCCGGTGGGCGGCAGCAGTCTTTGGTGCATCAGGAATGCTCGGGATATTCACGCTCCGCCACTCCTATCTTGCGTGGCACACGGTGGGGGATCAGGCGGTGCTGATGCCGCTCCTCTCCGGCCTCTTCGGGGTTGCCGTCCTCCTGCAGGCGTCGCACGGGCGCATGCCCGCCCAGCAGTTCACCGGCATCGATATCGGCGGCGCGGCACTCGGGAGGAGCTCCTTTCTCGGGGCGGCTGCAGGAGCGCTCGTCGGGTGGCTGCCCGGGCTCTCGAATGCAACGGCAAACGCTCTTCTCGTCTCCCTGATCGGCTACGACACGAACCCGAGGGAGTACATCGTGGCGACGAGCGCGGCGAATACGGTCAACGCTTTTATCGGCCTGGCGGCGTTTGCGGCCATCGGACGGATGCGCAACGGCGTGATGGTGGCGCTGGCGTCGCTCGAGGTCCCGCCGCTCTCCGCGCTGTTCCTCGCCGGCGCACTCGCTGCGCTGGGCGCATACCTCCTCGCCGTCTTTCTCTCCCGGTATGCGGACCGGCTCGGCGGGATCGATGCCGGGAGGCTGAATCGCGGGGTGATCGGGTTTATTGCGGTGCTGACGTTCGTCCTCTGCGGGCCTTTCGGGCTGCTCGTCCTCGCGCTTGCAACCGCGATCGGCCTGGTCCCTCACCTCGTCAATATCCGCCGGGTCTACTGCATGGGGGCGATCATGCTGCCGGTCATGCTCTATTCGTTCGGGCTGGCCTGCTTCTGATCAGACGAACCCGAAGAGGAACGCCAGGTAGACGGCGTACCCGAGCAGCACCACGACTCCCCACCGCCGCCTGAACCTGTTGCCATGCCGGAAGAACGGCAGGACGGCGAGGGTGAACGCCCCGAGCACCAGGATATCGGCATACGACCCGATCCCGATCGGGCGGATCAGGGCGCTGCACCCCAGGACGAAGAGTAGGTTGAAGATGTTGCTGCCGAGCACGTTGCCGACCGAGATGCCGCCCTGGTTCCGGACGACCGCCACCAGGGATGTCGCAAGCTCGGGCAGCGACGTCCCCACCGCCACCATCGTCATGCCGATCACAAAGGGGCTGATTCCGAGAATGACGGCAAGATCTGTCGCCGCGGTGACCAGCAGGTTTGCGCCGAGGATGACGCCGAGCAGCCCGCCGGCGGTATGGAGATAGTCCCGCCACCCGCGGCTTTTGACGGCGGCCTTCGTCCCCGCGCCGCGCTTCCAGAGGAGGTACATGATCAGGCAGAAGCACCCGAGCAGGACGATCCCTGCAAGGAGATCGATTGTCAGCCGGAGCGCCAGCAGCGCAAAGATCGCGGTCGCCCCGAACATGAGCGCGACCTCCGAGGGGCCGCCCGACCTGCCGTCCTGCCGGATCGCCGGCGGGTTGACGATGGCGCAGAGGGCCAGGACGAGCGCGATGTTTGCGATGTTGCTGCCGAGCACGTTGCCGAGCGCCAGATCGGGCGTCTCGGCGACGAGGGCGTTCATGTTCACGACGAACTCGGGAAGGGAGGTGCCGAAGGCGATGACGGTAAACCCGATCACCGTCGGCGAGACCCGGTAGCGGGCGGCAAGGCCGCTTCCGCCTCCGACGAAGAAGTCCGCACCCTTGAGCAGCAGGACGAGGCCGATGATAAATCCAGTGACGATGAGGATCATGACAGAAGACGCGTCTCCCGGAGATGGTACATCGTTGATATGCTATATAGCATGAAAACAGTATCAGTACCATGCAGCGGTACTGGTTCGGGGACGTCGAGGACGGGGGATGCCGTCCTGCGGACGGGAATCCGGCATCCGTCGCAGAGCGGGCGGCAACGCTTGGGGTGAGCATGGAGACCTTCGTCCCCCTCGACTGGAGGATCGCGCAGGAGTGCGGGTTTGTCCGCGATCGGGAGGAGTATATCGCAAAGCTCCGCGAGGTCACCATGCATCTCGCCAGGGAGAAGATCGCGGAGCGTTTCCGGGGCGGGGATGCCGAGCTCCTCTCCATGGTCAGGATGCTTGACGATCTCGACTCGGTGATCAACCTCTTGAACGAACGGGCCGCGGAGTGGTACCTGGTCGCACACCCGACGTTCTCCCGGAAGTACCGCACGATGCCGGCGCGGAAGATGATCGCGATCGTCGGCCGGCAGGCGCGGGGCGGCATGAAGCAGGTGGCGGAGGAGATCGACCGGCTCTATGCCGCCCGGACGGCGCTGATGCAGGAGGTCTCGGCACGGGCGTTTGAGGTGCTGCCGAACACCAGCGCGCTCGTCGGCGGGCTGGTGGCGGCGCGGCTGCTCTCCCGGGCGGGGAGCCTGGAAGCGCTCTCCCGGATGCCGGCGAGCACCATACAGGTGCTCGGTTCGGAACGCGCCCTCTTCTCCCACCTCAGATCCGGCACGCCGCCGCCCAAGCACGGGATCATCTTCCAGCACCGCCGGGTGCATAACGCGCCGAAGGCGGTCCGCGGACGGGTGGCGCGGGTGCTTGCCGCGAAGGTGAGCATCGCCGCCAGGCTGGACTACCACCGGGGCGCCGCCGATCCGGCGTTCATCAGGGAGGCCTCCGCACGGATCGACGCGGCTGGGGAGGCGGCATGATCCGGATAGGAAACGTGCTCGTCTCCCCGGGCGAGGGGGGCGTCTACGGCGAGCGTATGATCGAGGGCTGCCGGGTCTGGGATCCGTACCGGAGCAAGCTTGCAGCGCTCATCATGCTCGGGGGCGAGATCGACCTCCTCCCCGACATGCGGGTGCTCTACCTGGGCGCCGCAAACGGCACGACGGCCTCGCACGTCGCCGATTACGTGGAGACGGTCTATGCCGTGGAGTTTGCGCCCCGCCCGATGCAGGATCTCCTGGAGGTGGCGCGGCGGAGGAAGAACATCGTCCCGATCATGGCCGATGCCGGACGGCCTGGGGAGTACGCGCCGTTTGTGGAGGCGGTCGATCTGGTGTACCAGGACGTGGCGCAGAAAAACCAGGTGCAGATCGCACTGAGGAACGCGGCGTTCCTGAAGGAGGGCGGCAGGCTGATCCTGATGCTCAAGACGCGCTCGGTGGATGTCCGGATGGACCCGAAAGATGTCCTCCGGGAGACGGTGGACGCCCTCTCCCCGGCATTCCGGGTGATTACGGCCTGCTGGCTCGAGCCGTACCACCGCGATCATGCGGCGCTGGTCTGCGAAGCAGTGAAATAGGAGGGCGGACCAACTGACTCCGATGGATCGCCGGTTCGTCCTGAATCCCTTCTCGCCCCTGATGCTGATCGTCCTGGTCGGGATCGTCCTCCTCTTCGCGATCTTTGTCATCCTCCTCCCGGTCCTCTTCCTGGGCGTTATCGGGGCGACCTTTGCAAAGCTCGGGTTTTCCTGGAGGGAGGCGCTTCTCATACTGATCCTGACGCTGGCCGGCAGCTTCGTCAATATACCGCTCCGGACGGTCCAGAGCAGGCCGATCGCGGTCAGGGACGGGTACGTGGCGATGTACGGCAGGCTCTACCGCATCCCGGCGGTCACCGCCACCACGACGATCGCGATCAACGTGGGCGGGGCGCTGATACCGCTCCTGATATCGCTCTACCTCCTCTACGAGTCCGTGCTCCTCGCCGGCGGGTATACCGTCCTGCTGCTCGCGCTCCTCGGGGTTGCGATCGTCTCGGCCATTACGAAGAGCGTCGCCCGCCCGGTGCCCGGCCTCGGGATCGCGACGCCGTTCTTCATCCCGCCGCTCGCCGCGCTCCTCTCCGGGCTCATCCTCTCCATCCCTGCCGCAGGTTTTGAGCTCGCGCCGGTGGTCATCGCCTACGTGAGCGGGACGATCGGCACCCTGATCGGCGCGGATCTCTTAAACCTCCACCGGATCGCCGATCTGGGCGCCCCCATGGCGAGCATCGGGGGCGCGGGCACCTTCGACGGCATCTTCCTGGCCGGGATCATCGCCGCTTTCCTAGCCTGATCAACGCCCGTACCGGCGGCAGAGATCGGCAAAGACCGCAACCTGCCGGGCATACTCCCGGGCGGCACCTTTGAGCTCCAGGCAGGTCTGCACCCCCGGACGCGCGGCGATCAGGGGGATGACGATATCGAAGGGCAGCCCGCCGTCCGGGTGATCGAGGGGGAGGTGGCGGTCCCGGGTCGAGCCCCGGGGGCTGTTTGAGAGGTGGTGGAGGCGGACGTCGAGCGCGGCGAACCGCTCGACCTCTGCCGCGTAGTCGCTGCCCAGGTAGTTTGCGGTGCAGTAGAGGTGGGCAAAGTCCAGGCAGCAGCCCTGCACCCTTCCGCCGGCAAGCGCCGTTACGTCGTCGGCGGTGTTGCCGAGGAGCGGGTAGCCGGCGTAGACCGCAGGCAGGTTCTCAAGGATCATCCGGGGATCGAGGTAGCGATCCAGGAAACTGGCGAACTCCTCCCGCGCCGCCTCCTCTCCCCCCTCCTCGTACCGCCCGGCGTGGAGGACGATCGTCTCCGCCTGCAGGACGTCCGCGGCCTCCGCGGTCTGGGCCATGGCGTGCTCTATGTGTGCAGCGGCTTCTCTGGGGGCGAGCGCCCCGAAGGCCGCCGGCGCGCAGGGATTCACCCCCTGCCCGTGGTGGGGGGCGTGGACGACGATCTCCGCGCCTGTGTCCGCCATCATCTCGAGCCTCTCCCGGAAGAGGGGTTCCGGCTCGGGCACGATAAGCACCTGGATGTGGTCTATTGCGCCGCGGGCGTGGAGGTCCGCGAGCGCACGGAACGCCGCAGGATCGTCGGAGTCCACGGCGCATCCGGCGCGGCAGGGGCGCTGCATGGATCAGGGGTATGGCGGCTTCGCTCTTGATTGTGTTGATGCCGGAAAAGATAGCCCGGAGCAGATTCGAACTGCTGTCGTGAGATCCAGAGTCTCACATGATTGACCGCTACACTACCGGGCTGCCGTTGCTCTATAAAATTGCGCCTCAGCCCTCTTTAAATTGACGCAACGGGATCAGGCCTGAGACGCGCGCGGGCAGCGCCCGCATGCCCGGCAGACCGCTGCAACCGGCCTGATATCCGCGCCCTTTCTGCAGAACGGCTCGATGTCCGGGAGGTCCCGCCGGTAGTAGATGTGCGGCACGAGGGAGATGTGGGTGTAGCGCCCGCACGCGGCACCGAGGCGGTCGGCGATCGCCTTCTGGAGGTGCGCGAGCGCGAACATGTTGGCCCCGGCGGCGCTGAGCATGTCGTTGCTCCGGAAGACCACCTTCATCCGGAGCGCGCCGTCGCGGAGCAGGCACTGGACGAGCTGGAGGCAGGGGCAGTCGTCGAGCGCCTCGTCGATCACCGGGTTCCAGGTGACAGCGACCGCCCGCCTGCTGACCGGCGCTGCCTTGAGTTTCTCGACGATGTAGGCGATCTGGTCGGCGTGCACCTCGGCGCCGTCCACGGTGAGGCGCTCGCCCCAGTCAAAGAGCCGCCGGTGGTAGTCGTACTCAAAGACCGCGTCGGAGCCGTGCAGGAGGTTCTCGGCGTAGCATTCCATGAACCGGCGCTGGAAGCGCGAGCGCGGGCTGAACATCGGCTCGGCGAAGGGATGCTCGACCTCGATCGCGATCTCCTCGGACTCGATCGTCGCCTCGGCATTCTCGGTCTCAAGCGCCCATCCCTTCTCAAGCACCGTCTTTACGGCAAGTTCGTGCGCCCGCGCCAGGTGCGGCGCCCGGATGATCCTCATACCCGGGATCTTTGGCGGGGAGACTACAAATGCCTGCTGAAAGGCCCCCCGCCGGACGCCTCCCTGGCCGGGAGACGGCGCTACCCGCGCGCCCTGCGCCGGGCGGCCGGTACCGGCCGATACTTATAAGTATCCCTTCGGACTCTGCATGGGGTTAGGCGTCGTATGCGTGGATGGCAGTGCATGCCGGCATCCGGGTACGGGTGCGCCGCCCGGAACTGCCCCGGGAACAGCATGCCTGCTGCCAGAGTTGCCGATCAGCAGAACAGCGCTCTCCGCCCCCTGCCGGGATCGATCCCGCGTGGGGCCCGGGAAACCGCCGATCAGGGCCCGATCAGGGCGTCTATCCGGCAATGCGCCCCTGACAGTGATCGCCCCCGGCAGTATCGACCACAAAGGATATATTAAGTGCTCCACAAATACTGGAGTATATTCCGTTAATCGGAGTATAGAGCGAGGTGAACACGTATTCGACGCATGTCGAACACGCCGTGTCCGCGTTCGCTCAACGATTACAATGGAGGTATCGTATGAAGAGTATTACAAAAGTGATGGTAGTCACCGTCGCGATGCTGCTTGCAGCAGCCCTTCTCGTAGCGCCCGCTGCGGCGAGGGATCCCGGCATTCAGGACATTGAAAGTGGTGACACCATCTATGTTGGAGAGAGCGGGCTAGACCTGACTGCACTTGGTGACGTTACTCGCCTGGTCAAGTACGATGACTTTGGTGCAGGTA
>JAHKLN010000069.1 GCA_020854755.1 Methanomicrobiaceae archaeon
CCGACTACATCAGCATCACCGACAACCCGTCGATCCACGACCACCGGATCGTGCATGTCCGGCCCGCGCTCGACGCCGGGATCGTGCAGGCCCTCGGGGAGGCGGTGCCGGAAGCGATACGGGGCGGCATCTACGTCCAGACCCGGGGGCCGCGGATCGAGACGGTCGCAGAAGTCCGGGCGCTTGCCGGGATCGCCGATATCGTCGGGATGACGGTCGCAAGCGAGGCGACGCTCGCCTGCGAGCTCGGGATGCGGTTTGGGGCGCTTGCAATGGTGGACAACTACGCAAACGGGCTCGGCGACGAGGTGCTGACCTACGAATGCATCGTCGCGACGGCAAAGGAGTACTGCCGGAGGACCGAGGATATTCTGGAGCGGATCGTGGAGCGGTTGCTATGAGCGGAGACATGGATGAGATATTTGCGGCGAAGGGCTCGATCCTGATCGCCGGCGTACTGATAAACGGAAAGGAGACGGACATCGCGATCGACGAGACGGGCACGATCGCGTCCGTCGAGGAGCGCACGGGCAGGAGAACCGGCATCGATGCGGATATCGTCATCGACGGATCGGAAAGGATCGCGATCCCGGGGTTTGTGAACACCCATACCCACGCGGCGATGACGCTGCTCCGGGGGTATGCCGACGACATGCCCCTGCAGGACTGGCTCACGCAGCAGATCTGGCCGCTGGAGGCGCATCTCTCCGGCGGCGACATCTACTGGGGGACGAAACTTGCCTGCCTGGAGATGATCAGGAGCGGCACCATCGCGTTCAACGACATGTACTTCTTCATGGAGCGGGCGGCAGAGGCCGTGGACGAGATGGGCATCCGGGCGACGCTCGCCCACGGGTTCATCGATCTCGGCAGCGAGGAGAAGCGCGAGGCGGAGATACGGGCGACCGAGGCGCTTTTCGCCCATATCAGGTCGATGGGCAATCCCCGGATCAAGGCCGCCGTGGGCCCGCACGCGGTCTACACGGTCTCGCCAGGGGGGCTCGCGTGGTGCGCCGAATACGCGGCGGAGCAGGACATCGGCATCCACGTCCACGTGAGCGAGACCTGGCAGGAGGTCGCCGACTGCGTCGCACAGACCGGCAGGCGGCCGCCGCAGGTGCTGGACGCATGCGGCTGCCTCACGCCGCGGACCGTCGCCGCGCACGGCTGCTGGCTCGACCGGGCCGACTGCGCCCTGCTCGGGGAGCGCGGCGTCAGCGTTTCCCACAACCCGGCAAGCAACATGAAGCTTGCTGTCAACCGTGCCATGCCGTACCACTGGCTCAAAGAGGCGGGCGCAAACGTCACGCTCGGCACCGACGGGTGTGCGTCGAACAACAGCCTGGACATCTTCGAGGAGATGAAGTTCGCCTCCCTCCTCCAGAAGTTCGCCTGGAACTCGCAGACCCTGCTTCCGGCGGACGAGGCGATCGCGATGGCGACCTCGGCAGGCGCCCACGCGCTCGGCACCGGCCCGGGGCTGCTCGCGGCAACGGCGCCGGCAGACATCGTTCTTGTGGACCGCCGGGCGGTCTGCAACGTCCCGCTCCACCATACGGACTCAAACATCGTCTACGCCTGCAGCGGCGCCGCCGTCCGGACGGTCCTCTGCAGCGGCAGGGTCGTCATGTTCGAGCGGGTGGTCCCGGGCGAGGAGGCGATCCTTGCCGGGGCGGCGGAGGCGGCGGCAGCGCTCGTCAGGCGGCGGGAAGAGGCGGGGTAGCCCGGGCCGCTCTTCGGATCGGCCAAAAAAGAGGAGGTTACCTCCCGGCAAGCCGGGGAAGTATGCGTATCGGCGGCGCTGTCGGTTCGGGGGCGGGTGCCGGTGTGGGAGTCGGCGCCGGCGTCGCCGCCGGCGGCGGTTGCAGGTCACTGGCATTCAGGAGGTAGATCTCCCACTGCCCGGTATCGTTGCCCATCCAGACGACCTGTTCGCCTGCAACATCGGGCGCAGCCTGTTCTGCCGTATCGGTGGAAAGCGGCATCTCCGCCCCGGTCCCGATATCATACAGGTAGATGTCGGAAGACCTGCCCCGGTCATCGGCCCAGACCAGGAGATCCCCGTCGACCGAGGCGATCGAAACAAAGAGAAGGAGCGCTTCTTCGTCTGCATCAGCCTCCGGAAGTCCGGATACGCCCGGGATCTCGATAAATTCTTCCGATGCGCTATCGAACAGAACGAGGAGCGACTCGCCCTCCTGGAGTACCATATAGGCGATGCGCTGTCCGTCACTCGAGACCGACTGAATCACCAGCTCGCTCTCCCGTTCCTGATCCGTCCTGTACAGGGTGCGCCACGTCTCCGTGTCGAGGTAATAGACCGCGATGATCGATGAGGTTGCGTTCACCTCTGACCACGCGAGGGTCTCTCCCCCGACGGTGATCAGGGTCTGGATTTCAGCGTCGTCAGACAGGGGCGATACCTGGAATCGCTCGTCGAGGGCAAGATCAAAGAGATACACACTTCCCGAATCGTCCGACTCATTTGCATACTCGGTCCAGACGATGTAATCCTGCGCGACGGCCAGCCAGGCCTGCAGCGCCGGATCGTCGGTGATCTGGCGTATTGTGCCCTCCTCGATGTTGTACAGGAATATGTCGGTCTGCCCTGCCTGCAGGTTCACGCCCATCCAGACGGCCTGGTTTCCGAAGAGATCGAAGCTCCGGGGCATCCGGACGGGAACCGACTCATTGCCCGATATCTGCGTGACCGACTCCCCGTCCATGTCGTACAGCTGGAGCGAAGAGGAGTCATTGTCATACCAGAGAATGTACCTGCCGGAGACTGCCGGATAGAGTTTGTCGCCGGGACCGCTCGAGACCTGCCGTGCGGTGACGTTTGCAGGTGCCGGTTCGGACGGCGTAACCGTCGGCTGCGGGATCAGCGCTGCCGAAGCCGGGCAGAGAGCAAGGAGGAGGACAAAGAGAATCGCCCCTCCGATCACCGCTACTGATCTGGGTTTCTTCATTCATACCACCTTCAACTGACCCGGGATCAAGCCCCCTGCCGGGGAGCGCGGCCCGGACTATGCATGCGGACACGCTGCCGGGACTGGAGTGCAGACGGCAGGGACTGCCCGGGATGCCGGTGCAGCAGCCGCCATGGCCATTGCCAGGCACCGGGGCGCAGACGGCGTACAGGACTGACGGGAGATGAGGGGACCCCGGGGCTCTGTGCCCCCACGCTGCGCATCGATGGTCAATCCGGTATATAGGGGTTTGCCTCCCGCCTGCCGAGATCGCCCATCCGATCACGCCCCAAAACAGCGCCATTCATCTCCGGCCGTCCGGCACGGGCTGGAAGGAAGAAGACGGGAACGCGCTGCGGGCGGCGATGGTGCGGTCGAGACAGTCCCCGGCCACTCCCGCCCGGGTATGCCGGATCCATCCCTGCGCAGGGGCTCTTCCACAGACGGCAGGGCCATAGAGAGCCCCGGAACGCTGTTCGAAGCGTATAGGGACTCCCCTTCATCCCGGTATCGCGCATTGCCGGGGATCAGTCGGAAAAGCAGGAGATATACCGGGCCGATCGGCCGGGAGGATGCCGGAGGCGAAAACCCTCTCTGCGCGGGACGCCTCCTGGCCGTCAGACATGGGTCGGGGACGCCGGCTCGCCGCCGGTGCATACCGGCAGGTGACGGCCTGCCGGATCACGCAGGCCGGATCGCGCTCACGCTGATGCTCCTGACCGACTCCGCCACCTCCTCGAGCTTCCATCCGAGCCGTCCGGGGTCAGCCAGGATCGCCCGGATCGCCGGATCTTCTGCCATGCAGTCGATCGGGAAGACGCGCTCGTCGTGAACTGTGATATCGGCGAATCCCGCCTTCCTCATGCCTTCAAGGTATTTGTCCTTCTCGACTGCCCCCGAGACGCACCCGACGTAGCCGGCAACCGAGTCCCTCAGCGCCGCAGGCAGCCCGGCGGTTACGACGATATCGGAGACCATCAGCCGTCCCCCCGGCTTTAAGACCCGGAAGGCCTCACGAAATACCTGCTCCTTGTCGTGCGCCAGATTGATGACGCAGTTTGATATGACCAGATCGACGGAGGCATCCTCCACCGGGAGTGCGTCGATCTCGCCGGGAATAAACTCCACGTTCTCAATACCATGCCTCGCCGCGTTCTCCCTCGCACGCTCGACCATCTCGGGCGTCATGTCGACGCCGATCACCCGGCCGGTCCTCCCGGTCCTCTGTGCGGCGAGGAAACAGTCGAATCCAGCGCCCGAACCGAGGTCGAGGACGGTCTCGCCCTCCCGTATCGAGGCGAGGGCGAGCGGGTTTCCGCACCCGAGCCCGAGGTTTGCGCCTGCCGGCACCGACGCAAGCTCCTGATCGGAGTAGCCGATGCTTCTGCCGACCTCTGCGCCGCCGCCGCAGCAGCCGCTCCCGCACCCGCAGGACGATCCCGCCTGCCGTGCTATGCTTCCGTACTCTCTCCTGACAACCTTCTTGATATCTTCCTTCTCCATATCGATCACCTGCCTCCCGGCTGCTCCTCCATAAACGGCCCGAGCAGATCATGGACGGCGCCGCGCAACTCACCGGCCTTCACGAGGGAGATGCAGCAGACCCTGCCGTTTCTCTTCCAGGTGATAACGAGCAGCCGCTCGCCAGGGGAGATCTCCGCCATCTCCCTGACCTCTTTCGGGAGCACCATCTGCCCCCGGGCATCGATGCTTACCACCGCCTCCACCGTGCAGGTGCACTCATCACCCTCCGCCGGCATGCAGCAGGTCTTGTCTCCATCAGGATGCATCAGCTACCGTCGGCGGCGGGAGGATATAGACTTTTCTGATTTTTCAGAATATACTGATAATGATGTGGGGCCTGCCGGGAGCAAGAGAGCGGGCGGGAGGCGCGCCTCCTCCCGGAACCAGGAATGCAGCCCTGCGGGCGGGAGGCGCGGCCGATGGACCACACATGAAGCGCTGTATCAGGCTTGCCCGATGAAACGCGTATGAGGCCGTTTTGCATCCACAGGCGCAACGGATGAACCTCTGTTCAGATACCCCGGATCCGGTTTCCTCAGACTATCCCCGGACAGTGGACCGGGGGGGACATCCCAACGGGGATGGAGACCGGGAAGGGGGTCTCCCCCACCCCGCACGCTGCCTCCCCCAGCGAGGATGGCCGGGGAGTAGCCGTGTACGGAAACAGATTGAATCAAGTATAGAGAATCACCCATTTCCGAAACTGACCTGATCTCCACGGGAAGAACGGCAGGATGGCGTGAGGTTATGGCCCGGTTTCTGCTCCCGGGAGAGTACCCCGGGTACGGGGGAGTTGTCGTGGGAAGATCGATGGCCGGGTGGAGGCGCTGCGGATCCGGTCTTTTCCCGGCTGTCCCGTTGCAGTAAACCGGGGGGCAATCGCTCCCGCCCGGGGAAGAGGCCTCCCCTGAGAGGATTGGGGCGGGAAGCCGCATACAAGAGCGGGACGCACAGAACGGCCTGGATATCAGATCTCCAGAGCGGAGCCGGTGTCCATATGACGTCCGCTATGCCGTCTCGATCCTTGATGCGTCCTCGAGCCCGAGCTCCTTGATGGCAATCTCGCGCATCCTGAACTTCTGGATCTTGCCCGAGATCGTCATCGGGAAGTCCTCGACGAACCTGACGTAGCGCGGGATCTTGAAGTGCGCGATGCGGTTCCTGCAGTAGTCCCTGATCTCCTCCTCCGTCAGGGGCGACCCGTTATCCGGCTTCACCCAGGCCATCAGCTCCTCGCCGTATCTGGCGTCCGGCACGCCGACCACGTAGACGTCGGCGATCTTCGGGTGGTTGTGCAGGAACTCCTCGATCTCGCGCGGATAGATGTTCTCCCCGCCGCGGATGACCATGTCCTTGAGGCGGCCGACGATCCTGACGTAGTCCTGATCGTCCATCGTCCCGAGATCCCCGGTATGGTTCCAGCCGTTCTCGTCGATGGTGGCGCGGGTGGCGTGCGGGTTGTTGTAGTAGCACTTCATCACCGCGTACCCCCGGGCGCAGATCTCGCCGGTCTCGCCGCGGGGAACGATCCTGCCGGTGTTCGGGTCGACGATCTTCACCTCGGTATGCGGGAACGGCTTGCCGACGGTCGAGACCCGCCGATCCAGCGGATCTTCGGTCGTGGTCATCGTGATCCCGGGCGAGGTCTCGGTCTGGCCGTAGACGATCACGATCTCTGACATGTGCATCCGCCGGTTCACCTCCCTCCTCACCTCCACCGGGCAGGGCGAGCCGGCCATGATGCCGGTCCGCAGCGTTTCTAGCCGGTACTTCGCGAAATCCGGGTGGGAGAGCTCGGCGATGAACATCGTCGGCACGCCGTGGACCGCGGTGCACCGCTCGTTCTGGATCGTCTTAAGCACCGCCTCGGCGTCAAAGACCGGCGACGGGAGGACCATGGCGGATCCGTGGGTGACGCAGGCCATATTCGAGAGGACCATCCCGAAGCAGTGGTAGAAGGGGACCGGGATGCAGAGCCGGTCTTTTTCGGTAAACCTCATGCCTTCGCCGATGATGAAGCCGTTGTTCAGGATATTGTGGTGCGAGAGCACGACGCCTTTCGGAAACCCGGTCGTCCCGCTGGTGTACTGGATGTTGATGGGATCGTCGAAGTCCAGCGACTCCTCGCGCTCCCGCAGTTCGTAGAGGGTGATCTCCTCCGCCTTCTCCATCACCTCGCTCCAGGTGTACATCCCGTTGTAGGGGATCTCCCCCATGAAGACGACGTTTCGGAGGAACGGAAACGCCTCGCTGTTGATCCTGCCGGGCCGGGCCTCGAATGCCTCCGGGCAGGCCTCGTAGAACATCCCGACATAGTCCGAGGTCTTAAAGCGCCCCATCAGGATGAGGGTCTGCACCTCCGCCTGCCTCATGGCGTACTCAAACTCGTATGTCCGGTACGCGGGATTGATGTTCACCATAATAGCGCCGATCTTTGCCGTTGCGAACTGGGCGAGCACCCATTCCGCACAGTTGAGCGCCCAGATGCCGACGCGGTCCCCGCGCTCGACGTCGAGTGCCATGAGCGCCCGGGCGAGCGTATGCACCCGTTCCAGAAACTCTCCGTATGTCCACCTGATATGCTGGTGTGCCGAGATGAGAGCGTCATTCTCCGGATATCTGGCAGCTATTCTGTTCAGCATCTCTCCAATCGTGATTCCCTGCAGGGGGAGCGCTGACGTTCCGCATGCATAGCTGGACTCGGCCATTCATCATTAATGGGAGAGAACGGGTTATATTGTTACTGTTTTGCCCAACCGCAATCATTAATATAATAAAAATCTATTGTATAGAGTGCCAGCGGGGTCGTGGCCTAGTCCGGAATGGCGACGGGCTCCAGCGGTCTTTGCAGGTGATGAACAATGGGTCTGCTGATTCAGAGTGATGATCCGTTGGAGCACTGATGCATGTCGGAGAGACCCGTCGATCGTGAGTTCAAATCTCACCGACCCCACGTTTCTATGATCTCTGCCTGATACCGCAGGGTGCTCCTGCCAGCAATCCCGGGAGAGTTCCGGATTGTCGACCGAATGCATGCGCCATCCCTATCCCCCTTCCTCCAAGGTTGATCCACGCTCTCAGCCAAACAAAACCGCAAATGGGGGGCTGCAGCAGGCCGCCGACACTCCCGCGGAGAATCCATCTTCGCGGGAGAGGAGGTCAGCATACAGCGGTGCCGGACGGTCTGAACGCAGTCGGCCGGGATATCTCATGCATCCCGTTTTTTGCCGGGATGCCTGCCTTTTCGGCCAGAAACCCCGACCGCCTTCATTCCACCCTCTTTGCCTCCTCGGCGGCAGCCGCCTGATGCCGGTCGCTCTCCCGGTAGGTGAGCGCCGATATATCGCCGTCGCTCTCGATGTAGGCGACCCGCACCTCCTCGATCCCGCCTATGCCCCGTGCCCGGAGGCGTTCCACAAGTTCGTCGTGGGTCATCAGCTCCCGCCGGAGGCTCTTCTCGATGATCCTGCCGTCCTCGATCACCTTCAGGGCTTCCGGGGAGACGATGGTGCGGATCCGGCGGCTCCTGTACTGCCCGATGGAGAGGAGCACGTTCAGGGTGAGGAGCGTCGTGGCGCTGATCAGCCCTGCAAGGAGGGAGGTGTCGCCCGCGCTGAGCGACTCGGAGATGCTCTCGGATATGATGAGCAGCAGGACGAGGTTGAACGGGGTCAGCTGCCCGAACTCGTGCCTGCCGATGATCCGCATGACGATCAGCAGGAAGAAGTAAATCACGGCAGCCCGCAGGATGAGTTCGGGGAGCGGGGTCTGGAGGATGAAGAGTTCCGACATGGTGAGCGTGAGATGCAGCGGGATGGATTATACCTTTTCTCGCCCGCGGGCAACTCTGAACACCCGGCGGGGACGGGAGATCCGTGGAGACGGCCAGCCGATCCTCCGCAGGCATATCGGTGCACCAGGAGTACCGGGCGACACCCCACCCGGGCTGCAGCGTTCCTCTTCATTGCTCCCGGGAAAAAATACCTGCTTGCCGGCCGGGATCCGGGGCCAAACCGGGAGGTCTTTAATAGAAGTCTCACCAATATTCCTGCATTAATCTGAGGCCATGCACATGTATCTCATCGGAGAAGCACTGATAGGCGACGGCGCAGAACTTGCGCATATCGATCTCATCATCGGGGAAAAGAGCGGACCGGTCGGGATATCCTTTGCCAATGCGTTCTCGCAGCTCTCGATGGGCCACACGCCGCTGCTCGCAGTGGTTCGCCCGAACCTGATGGCAAAGCCCGCAACCCTGATCATCCCGAAGGTGACCCTGAAGAAAGAGGCGCAGGTGAACCAGGTCTTCGGGCCCCTGCAGGCGGCGATCGGAAAGGCGGTTTCCGATGCTGTCGAGGAGGGCGTCTTTGAAGGGTATGATCTCGAAGAGCTCGTGATCCTGGCGAGTGCATTCCTTCATCCGTCGGCAAGCGACTACAATAAGATCTACCGCTTCAACTACGGGGCGACCAAGCTCGCGATTCGGCGGGCGCTCGAGAACTTCCCGGACAGGGAGACGCTGCTCGCCGAGAAGGACCGGGCTGCGCATGCGGTGATGGGGTTCAAGGTGCAGCGCCTCTGGGATCCCCCGTACCTGCAGGTGGCGCTCGATCTCGTGGAGATGGACCGCGTGGCGAGGGTGCTGCGCGAACTCCCGTATAACGACCACCTGATCATCGAGGCGGGCACGCCGCTGATCAAGAAGTTCGGGCTGAACGTGATCGCCGAGATGCGCAAAATCCGCCCGAACTCGTTCATCATCGCCGACTTAAAAACCCTCGATACCGGAAACCTCGAGGCCCGGATGGCGGCGGATGCCGGGGCGGACGCCGTCGTGGTCTCGGGGCTTGCACCGATTGCCACGATCGAGAAGGCGATCGTCGATGCAAAGAAGACCGGCATCTATACCGTCGTCGATATGCTCAACGTCGCCGATCCGGCAGGCGTCGTTAAGAAGCTCGCGGTCAAACCCGATATCGTCGAGCTCCACCGCGCCATCGATGCCGAGACGAGCGAGCATGCATGGGGCGACATCCCGGCGATCCGGAAGGCGGCCGGGGACCGCGTCCTGATCGCGACCGCAGGCGGGATCCGGCAGCACGTGGTCGCGGACGCCCTGGCAGCAGGCGCCGATATCCTGGTCGCCGGCAGGGCGATCACCGCGAGCAAGAATATCAGGCATGCGGCCGAAGAGTTCCTGGAAGAGCTCGGCCGCGAGGAGATCGACCAGTTCCGCATCATGACCGACTTTTAGTCGGCCATTCTATTTTTCTGGAAAACGCCCATGAAGCCCCTGCTGGGGCTACAGGCACAACTGATGAAAATCCA